>JAHQVY010000114.1 GCA_019634095.1 Cellvibrionaceae bacterium | reverse complement strand
TATACCCAAAACACTTGAGATTTAGGCCTCATGAGCACGCCCCTTTTTGCCCTTGGCGGTGTTGCTCCGCCTTAAATAGAATGGCTATTCTGCGTTGTCGCGCCTTGCCAAGAACAAAAATTGGCGCACTCCTAACACCTAAATCTCAAGTGTTTTGGGTATAGAGAATAGCTCTCTGAATCGAAACTTTCCCCACCCGCCCGTGTGGAAGTTGGCAATGTGTCGCTTCTGAACTTGATCACGTTAATCAAATAGACGAATCTGCCCGGGCTGTGATGCCCGCCCTATGGGCGGCTTGCGGGGCTTGGTGGTATTTGTAGCGTTCGTCTTCTCGTTTTATTCATTCACCACCCATAGCGTTTGAGATTTAGGCCACATTCGCACATCGCTTAGAGTTCTTAGCGGTGTGCGCCGGCTTTACTGAATGGACCCACCATTTTAACTGCATCTGGATAAATGCCTCACGGTAATTGCTCCCGCACTGCGCGGATAGACTATATCCGTATAGCAATGCGTTGCTCTATTACCTTATACCTATGAGTATCGCCTTACCCAGAACACAAGCCAAACCGAAATGGACGCGAGCCTGAAAGCTAAAACACTTCAGCTATCGTCTCTTTTTGAATTAAAATTATTCAAATTCACCAACACCTACGTTAACTTGCTTGAGGAAACCAATGAAAAAGACCGCTGTTTTACTTTCCCTTTTAGTGTGGAGCGCTAGTGGCTTCACAAATACAGAAGCCCTACAAAAAGCCATTAATGGTGGCCACAGAACGCCAGCCTACGTAGAAAGGGACCAATACAGAAACCCCTTGCAAACACTGAAGCTGTTTGATGTGCAACCCAACCATACAGTGGTTGAAATTTGGCCAGGCGGTGGCTGGTATACAGAGATTTTAGCGCCTTATTTAAAAAAGAGCGGCAAATTAATAGCGGCTCATTACGATATTGACGATACCCAGGCCAGTTACCGCCCAGGGGCGCGGGAGAAATTTGATAAGAAGATGAAGGCCGATGCAAAACGCTATGGCAAGGTTGTGGTTCAATCTTTAATGATTGATGAAAAAAATAAAAAAGTGCTTAAGTCCCCAGCACCGCAAAACTCGGTGGACAGAGTAGTGACTTTCCGCAGCGCGCACGGTTGGTATGCTCGCGGCCTTACCGATACAGTGATGAACGAGTTCTATAGCATGCTCAAACCCGGCGGCAAGCTCGGCCTGGTGCAACATCAGGCCGAGTTCAATCAAGATTGGGCCTCAAAAAATATTGGCTATGTGGGGCGCCAGGCAATAATCGATGCAGCACTTAAAGCCGGCTTTAAGCTGGATGCCGAAGGGTATTTTAATAACAACCCGAAGGATACCCGTCGGCACGAAAACGGCGTATGGCAGTTGCCACCCAATTTGCGCGGCTTAGAAACGGAACAGGAAAAGGCTGAGCATAAAGCGATTGGTGAAAGTCACCGTATGACCCTGGTGTTTGTTAAACCCAATAAGTAAGGCCACCCCAAAACACCGATATCTTTGCCCGGTGCTAGGTGCCTTTGGCTGAACGAAACACCGCATAGAGCAGGTTATAGTCCGAGTGTTTGAGGTTTATTTTGCCCTGGGCTGCGGGTCGAGCTGCGCTCTGGCCAGCTCGATAACCGCGGCGTCTACCCAATACAAGTCTTGATTGCTGGTATAAAATAAATAGCGACCATCGCGGGTAACCGAGGGGCAAAACTCCAGCTCAGGAGTATTGACGCCATTGCCCAATGCCACGCCTTTTGACCATTGGCCGTTGGCTTGGGCAAAGCTTACATAAATATCGCGCTGGCCTTTGCCACCGGGTCGCGCGCTGCTAAACAAGATATAACTGCCATCCGGCGCAATAAACGGGTCGGCTTCGTAAGCCTGGGTGTTGGCATCCCCGGCCAGCGCTTTGGGTGGGCTAAAACCATCGCCTGCGCCTTGGCTCAGGTAAATATTAAAATCACCCGCAGTGGCGGCATCGCGTTCCGAGGCAAAAGCCAGGGTGCCGTTATCGGTAAACGATACGTAATAGTCGTTCATTGGCGAATTAATGTCACCGCCTAAATTAATTAAGTCGGACCACCCTTCGCGGCTGCGCTTTACGTACCACAAGTCGTAATCGTTCGACTCGCTTGCCGCGCTGCTAGGGGTGGTTGAAATAAAGTATAGGCGCGTGCCGTCTCTGGATAAAAAGGGATCGGCGAATGAATAGCTTGGGTGGTGTAGAATTTTACGCGCAGGTGTCCAAGCGCCATCTTTGTAACGTGCCGAGAAAATTTCCCCGCGGTGGTTTGCCTGAGCCACACCAAAAAACAGTTCGCGCCCGTCAGCGGAAAACGACACAGCGTATTCATAGCGGTCGGCGAGAGATATTTTACCGGCTGCAAATTTCTTGGCTTGCAAGCCCGGTGGTTGCTCACCCAAATATGCGCCCTCGGCAAGGCCGCTAAGGCCGGCTTTCACCGCAAGGCCGCGCAACACAGCTTCATCTTCCGCATAAAGGCGTATGTTGCGCCGCGCCATACCTTTTATTTCGGCCATAGCGGCGACACGGCCCTGACCCAGGAAGAGTGTGTCCGGCAGGGTTTTCGCAATGGGGTCTTTGTACGCTTCCAGTGCAGAAATAATTTGCCAACCGTTTTGGCGCAGGGCGGCAACCAGGTCATCAATAAACATGGCCGCCAAGCTATTTTCGTGCAACAGCAACACATGCGCTGGGGAACGCCCCAGAGCTTGTTCGGCAATTGCCGCGTAATGTTCTGCAGCCTGTAACAGTATATCCACATAGAGCTTGCGCCAGCCCTGAATATTAAAAGGGATATTGGCAGCCAGCGACTCTTCGAGTAAGGCTTGCAGATACCAATCGTAGTTATCGATCGTCACGTAACCCTGACTTAATCCGAGCTCGGCGAGCCCTTGGCGTATAGCGTCGCGGCTCTGAATTGAACTACCTTCTCGCAAGTAGGGAAAACGCAGGTACGGCTGGTAGCCAGCAAATTGCTGCAGCCGCTGATGGGCGATAGTAATATCGGCGAGAAAGTCTTTAGGGCTCAGTCGACTCGCCGATTGATGGGTGTGGGAATGATTCCCCAGCAGGTGTCCTGCTGCCACATACTGGGCGAGGCGTTTGGCACCTTCTTCACCGGCGTGTTTTAAATTGTTGGTGGTGGCAAAAAACATCGCGCCGCTCACGTTTGCGCTTTTGAGCGCCTGAATAAGCATCGCTGTGCGCTGCTTCGCACCCATCATAAGCCCTGCCGGCCGCGGCGCGTCGTCAAAGGTGATAGCAATTTGCTTGCTGCCAGCCATTATTGAAGCGGACAGCAAAGTCGTTGAGCAAATCAGAATCACGCAGCGTACAATAAAGGCACGACAGCAATTAACTTTCACCGGCGAGGTGTTTGAGTTTTGGGGGGCGGTGCAGGCGTCGATACAAGAGTTGATATAGCGGGTAAAATTTCCCGTAATGTGTTTATGCTTCATGCGAAAATCCCTAGCCTGTTATCGATTCAACAGTCTATTTGTGCACCGCCTGAGATTGCAGCTAGCTTTGAAATCGTCTGCGGTGGGCGGGGTTACTTCTCCAGAAAATGGCACATCAGCAGTACGTCTAATGTGTACGAGCTATTATTTGGATACTAATATGGGCAGTTTTTATATTCAATGCGAGTTATCTTGAAAAATCCTTTGAATCTATTACGGATACCTAATACCCAATAATTAACGAGCTCTTTAAGGTTATCTTTTTGCACTATGCTGGAGTTACGCCATGAACGTTAACCCGCAATGACCTTATAATTACTAAAGTATTCATAGACGAATGGCACTTAATTTAGCTGCAAGCCCAGGGATGGCCGGCGTATTGTGCAAGCCGCTCAAGCCTGGGCTGTGCGAGCTTGACCATACCTGGGTTTGAGCATAGTTTTACTGCTCAAAATTTTAAAATATACCGTCGCGAATACACCCTTCTTGGCGACAAAGATAAAATGTTAGATAAAACCCATATGAAGCTGTACCTGCAAAAAGTTGAAAAACAAGACGCTGTAGAGGTAATTTCAATTCTACGAAAAAGCGCAGAATGGATGCTATCTAAAGGGATTGTTCAACGGCCTCTAGACTGGCTGGATTCAATTGAATCCGAATTAATACTATCCGTTAAGTCTGGCAATTTCTATTTCCCCATTTATCACGGTGAGCCTGTTGGGGTTGTAGAGGTACTGACCGCACCAGAGAAAATCTGGAAGTATGATAGCTCTCCGTCAATTTACCTGCATAAACTCGCAATAAAACGAGAAAATGCCGGTTCAGGTGTGGGCGTAAGTGTTATAAAATTACTTACATCTTGGGCGTCAAAAAATAAAAAACGCTATGTTCGTTTAGATTGTGTCGCATCAAATATTAAACTTAGAAATTATTACGAAAGCAATGATTTTAAACTTAAGGGCATAGAAAGTAACGAGTTAGTTGAGCTAGCACTCTATGAAAAACAGACAAAAATCTAACTAAGCCCACCGGGCTTGTCCGCAAGGGGGTTGGTACCAGGCTATGGCTGGGCTTTCATCATCGTGCAGATTTTGATTCTCCATTATACAATTTAGCAACAGTGGGCGGGCAAACTTGTATATATCAGTATGATTAATCGGCGATTCTCCTACAGGGAACTTGCACCACCTTAGTTCGCGCCCATGCCGGGCGTACACAAACATCTCAAAACGACGTCTAGCGGCCCATGTTACTTAAGTGCTGTGGCTGAATGGAGATAAAATGAATCTTTCTCTTTTAGTAATTAGATGTAAAGACTTAGAAGCTAGCAAAAATTTTTATGTAGCCCTCGGTTTGTCTTTTACCAAAGAACAACATGGTGACGGCCCGGAACACTTTGCCAGCGAAATAAATGGAATAGTATTTGAGCTTTACCCACATAACAATAATTCCCTGCTAGATAAAAGCCGATTGGGCTTCAAAGTTAATAATTTAGGAAATGTACTCTCAAGTGTTCAGGTTCATTCTTCCTACGAGTACGCTGGCAACACTATTTATGTGCTTGTTGATCCAGATGGCCGTAAGGTAGAGGTGAGTGCCTAAGCCACACACCTATAATAAATGTAACGCAAACCAAAGGAGCGAACAATGAATATGAATCAGATTACGTTGCCAGTTAGAGACATGGACATAGCCACTGACTTTTACCGAAAAATGGGGTTTCTTCAAATCGTAGACACCCCTCACTATGCCCGTTTTGAATGCCCCGATGGTGACGCTACATTTTCGTTGTCACTCGAGGCTGCGGAGTTTTCAAGTGGTAGCGCAATATACTTTGAGCATGAAATGCTTGATAAATTGGTCAATGAATTAAAAACAAAGGGGTTCGAATTTGATCAAGAGCCGACGGATATGCGTTACCTTTGGCGAGAGGCGATTTTGCATGATCCATCGGGAAACAAAATTAAGTTATATTGGGCGGGTAAAAACCGGCGAAATCCTCCTTGGAGAGTTGAGCGTAGTGGATAAAAAAATAGGCGCAATTGCCCATAAAAAAATACATGGGCTAAACCTCGCTGACGCTTAGCCTAATCTGGCAACGTTAGCAACACTATAGCTCCAGGCAATAAATGAAAAAAGTACAACATACCCTAGTGTTATTGTTAATGTTACTAAACACACAAACTTTTGCAGCCGATATTCCCACTAGCGCTCGGGCTGAAAGATCCATTGCAGCTATAGAACCTCAATTGAAGAGAGAGCTTTCTGAAAAAGGTCTCAAATACGGCGCGCCAATATTCATTCGGATCTTTAAAGATCCGGGAGTGCTTGAGATATGGGTTGAGTCTCATGATGGTACATTCGTAAATTTCAAAAGTTATGATATATGTGCCTTTTCAGGAAAGCTTGGCCCTAAGATCAGGCAAGGTGACAATCAAAGCCCAGAAGGCTTCTATTTCGTTAATTCCGGGCGTCTTAACCCCTGGAGCAGATTCCATCTCTCATTTAACTTGGGCTACCCTAACACTTACGACCGCTATCATAGGCGCACTGGCAGTGCGCTAATGGTTCATGGTAACTGTGTTTCAATTGGGTGCTACGCAATGACAGACTCCTATATAAACGAAATCTATGCATTAGGTGTGGCTGCGTTAAAGTCTGGGCAGCCATTCTTTAGGGTTCACTCGTTCCCATTTAAATTAGAATCTCAAATTTTATCTAAATACAAATCAAATCAATGGTATTCATTTTGGCTTAATCTGAAGGAAGGGTATGATTATTTCAACAAGAATAAAAGGCCACCAAACGTTGAAGTGTCTGGTGGTAAATATATTTTTGGCACTTAAATCAGCACTAACGGGTTAATCAATTTTAGATCGCCCGGTAAAACCGCATTTGCTGCTAATACGGCCGGATCTTTAAACCTAAATTAATCAGTTGGATCGTAGCGAGGGCGTCCAAGGGGCTGAAATTAGAGTGAATTTTTTAACTTTTTCGGCCAATTCGTAGTCACTCTACGGGTACAGTCGAAAAATTGAAAAAACGCTTTAATTTCAGTTCATTGGACGTCCGCAGTAGATTCATCTGATTTATTTAGGTTAAAACATCTTTGGCTGGAAGAAGCTGCGCTTACGGTCTACATCGCAATAAACGTATCGCCATTACCGCCCAAACCCTAACGGTTTTTAATGCCGCTATACCGCATCGATTTGAAAGCCTTTCAAACAAACTTGCGAAAGGGCTATTCTTTGTTGCATTCTAATAAATCGGTCGCGATGCAAATTTATACTTCTTGCTTGGGCTGTTTCAGGCGAAAGCTTGCGTATAAAACCGCATAGCGGCTTTAACTGCCACTGAAAAAGGTGTTCATATGAGCTATCACGCAGTAAATTTCAAAGACAAACTCGGCCTCTTTAATGAACAATGGTCGCCAAAGGTCGTCGCCGAGATGAATGACTATCAGTTCAAGGTGGTTAAAATTCAGGGCGAGTTTGTGTGGCATGACCACAAAGAGACGGATGAAACCTTCATAGTTCTTGAAGGCCGTCTCAGAATCGATTTCAGAGATGGCTATGTGGAGCTGTCCGAAGGCGAAATGTACGTGGTTCCAAAGGGCATTGAACACAAGCCTTATGCAGAATACGAAGCAAAGGTTTTACTTATTGAGCCACGTGGCGTGGCGAATACTGGGGACGAGACAACTAGCCAAACGGCAGAGAATGACGTTTGGATATAAACTCGTTAATAAATAAAGCCTCTGCAAAGAAACCCCAAGGGTATATTGTCTTAATTCCCAATTAGGACTATGAGCGTAGAGAGCGTCTAACACTTGTTCTTCTCGTGAGGCCCACCGAGGCAGTATCGGTTTACGGTAAAAATAACAGGCTATTGAGATATTTTAAAAGTGCCCGACGAATCGGGCTTCTTGCCAAACACATTCGACAAAATAACCGAGCGCGCAATAACCGTTTCTGTTAACAGCAGGCAGCCACCTATTGTTATCAGGCTAAGCAGGCTGAACTCAAGCAATCCACCCAGAGCAAAGGGCTTTAGAAAATACCCGGCGGCCACTGTGAGGGTTTGATGAAAAATATACCAGGGATACACGCGATTATTGGCGTAGCTTAACCACGCAGCCGGCTTATTTAAATAAGTGGCTGCCCACCCCAATACCGTTAATAACCAGAGCCATTGATTAAAGGTGGCGACAACGCCGGCGAGGTGGTCTTGCCACTGCGTTTCATTAAACACCCACCACAGCGAAATGAGCGAGCCATAGCTGACAATAGCGCTGAGCAGCGTAAACCAACGCAGGCGAATAATGCTTGCCCATATTTTGGCTTTATCGGAAATTAAATAGCCCAGCATAAAGAATGTTAGAAATAATGCGTGAGCATAGCTATCGTTGATCAGACTATGGTTTATTCCCTGCTCATCATTGAGTATTACTTGCCAGAGAATCTGCAACAGTACAGGCAAAACAATCAGCCCTGCAGCACCAAGGTTATTGAATGCACTTTCTAACCTTGAGTAATACAGTATTGCCCTTAACGGCACCAAAAGCAGGGTGTAAACCAGCAAATAAGGTATAAACCACAAATGATTCCAGGTGAATCCGTACGCGCTGCCGTCGAAGGCATTGCTTGGCCAGCCCTGAAAGGTAAAGTAATGCCACAAAAACTCAGAATAGGACATGCCACCAAAATGCTTAACAATGCTACCGTTCGACAGGGCCTGCAGATACGCCTGCGGCGGCACAATAAGTAAAACACCCACCGTAAAAGGCAGCAGCAGGCGAAAGGTTCGGGTTTTAATAAAACCGCGCACAGAAAGTTTGCGCAGTAAAAAACTACTGGCCAGGCCAGAGATTAAAAACAATAGCGGCATACGCCATTGGTTCACCAGAATCATCGGGAATTTAAGCCACTCACTTTGGTAGGCACTCTTGACATGCCAACCCCAGTCAGCCACATAAAACATACCGATGTGATAAAAAATAAGGACCAAAAAAGCGATAGCTCGCAAAGCGTCGATATCATAACGGCGAGTCGTGGTCATGGGTGCCTCCCAGGGTAATCTTAGATAGATATTTGCGGAACAATCGTGACAGATTCGGGATGCAATCGATTAAAAAAGGGTTTGCTTAACAAGGGCTTGGGATAAGCGGTGGAATAACGGTATGAACTTTAACAACAAGAGCCGGCTAGAGCATTTTCAACGATTTCACAATGTATATGGCGCGGGTATGCTGGTCATATTTTTCCTGATTAATGCAACGGTATTGGCATCTTCAGTGATTATGGAAAATAGCCGAGGCGGCGCAAACCCGCCGTTTCAGCTTTGGGACCCCTTCCTTTGGGAATATAGCAGTGCCTGCAGTATCTTGATATTGATACCCGGTATTCACTGGCTGCTAAGCAAATACCCCCTTAGCTGGTTAAATATTTCTAAGAGTTTGTTTCTTTTTTGCGCGTTTGCGCTGCTGTTTTCGATTCTGCATGTGAGCCTTATGGTTGGTATGCGTAAAGTCGGTTACTTACTTCAAGGCAGGACCTATATTTTTGGCTCCCTCGCCTTTGAATTTTTCTACGAACTGCGCAAGGATGTTGTCACTTTTAGCCTTCTCCTTATTGTAAATTATGGCTACCGTTTTATTGTTAGCCGCCTGATAAGCGAGGCCAATCTGGTCGCGGAAAGCGAGGATGCGGAAAATGAGGACAGGTCCTCAGACCCTATTAGCACTCGAGACCGTCTACTGGTAAAAAAACTCGGTAAAGAATTTATTGTTAAACTGGCTGATGTCGAATGGATGGAGTCTAGCGGGAATTATGTAAACCTACATATTAAGGATCGTATTTACCCGATACGCAAAACTTTGTCGGCCCTCAGTGAAGAAATCGCTGATAAGGGCTTCTGCAGAATTCATCGATCTCACGCCATAAACCTAGATGCCGTAGAATCGATCACCCCGCTGCCCGGCGGGGACGGCGAAGTAAAATTGAAATCGGGAAAAACCTTGCACATATCGCGCAGGTATAAAGACCAGCTGAAGCAGCGACTTTTATAGATACACCACATATAAACTTTAAGTCTTTATTTGGCGAGTGGCGCTATACCGAAGCGATACACCAATACAATTACTGATGTTTTTTAGTATTGATAAGCGCTTTTGATTGCTTGTTGTTGAGTTTACGCAGGCTTGCCATATCGAAACCTCGCTCATAGCAGGTTCGTGATCTATTCGTAAAATCATGCGAATGAGGGCTGTATGCAACTGCGAATATAGCTGCCTCCCCCGTGAGGGGCAAAGCTAGGTTATTGATTAGCAATATAGATAACTTGATTTAGCCAGAACTGGCCAGTTTGAAAATGGTGCCCAAGGCCGGACTTGAACCGGCACAGCTTTCGCCACTACCCCCTCAAGATAGCGTGTCTACCAATTCCACCACTTGGGCAATAAAACTGAAAAAAATATTCACTAAAAACCTAATTTTGAAATGTCCAATGCCGCACCGGCACTCGGAAATACGCCGACCACGGGGGTTTAACTTTAGTGGCTTTAACCGGCGCATTCAACCACTAAGACAAACCGTTTAACCTAGTTGCTGCAGAACCTCACTCTACCGGTGCTTCAGGTATATCTTCTTCCACTGCGGGAATTTCTGAACCGGCTTCATCGTCGATAGCCGGCACGTCGCTTTCCGCGGCAGATTCGGCATCGTCCAAGGTGGGAACTTCGCTCTCTGCGCCGGCATTTAAACTGGGAATTTCGCTGATTTGTGCCGGTATGTCTATATCTAAAGTGGGCAGAACATTACCGTCTAGCTCAGTTTGTTGTTTCGCCATATACGCTAAGCCAAAGCTAGTTGCAAAAAAAACCGCAGCGAAAATGCCTGTCATTCGCGAAAAGAAATTGCCCGAGCCGGCAGAACCGAATAGGGTTTGCGATGCACCAGAACCGAAAGACGCCCCCATTTCTGCGCCTTTGCCCTGCTGAATCATGATTAAACCAATAATCGCCAGCGCAGTTAATAGATGCACGGCAAGGACTATGTTTTCCATATGCGTTTCAACCACGTGTTTAGTTGCTTAGTTGCAAATTATGTCGTTACTCGGCGGCTCGGCAAATCGCTAGAAAATCAGCGGCTGCCAACGAGGCTCCCCCCACTAAACCACCGTCGATATCTTTTTGGCCGAACAAACCGCTCGCAGAATCTGGCTTAACACTACCGCCATAAAGTATACGAATTTGATCGCCTTCTGGCCCTAGGGCTTCGCGAATATAGGAGTGAACCTCTTGGGCCATTTCTGGGGTAGCGGTCTTGCCGGTACCAATTGCCCATACCGGTTCGTAGGCAACTACACCCTTGGTCATCGCCTCCAAACCCACGCGTTCTACTACTTTTAACAACTGACCGCCAACAACGTCGTAAGTTTTGCCCTGCTCTCTATCCGACAAAGTTTCGCCAACACACAGCACGGGTGTTAAATGATGTTTCAGCGCAGCCTCTACCTTCTTTGCCACCAATTCAGAGCTTTCGCCGTGATACTCGCGTCGCTCGGAGTGGCCCACCAGCACGTAGCGACAGCCGATGTCTGATAACATTCCCCCCGACACATCACCGGTGAATGCACCCTTTTCGTTAACACTCAGGTCTTGAGCACCCACGCTAATATTGGTCTGTTCCAATTCGAACAACGCGGGTAACAAAAAAGGGTAGGACGGGCAAACCGCCACTTCGGCATTGTGTACTCCGGTCCATTGACTCGCAAGCTCACCCAACAGCTTGCGGGAGAACTGCAGATCACCGTTCATTTTCCAGTTGCCAATTACTATTTTTCGACGCATTGTAGTAGCTCCAATTTGGGCCTTTGAACCGCTTAACAAGCCCTCTAGCCGAAAGGGCGCAAATCTTAGCGAAGATAAGCCGCAGTTACAACGCCGTTTCGCTTATTTTATTACTTTTGCGTCTGTAATTGCGGCTTTAGAGGGTAAGACCTTCAATGAAAGTAGATAATTCACCTAGGCGACGGGTATTTTTGCCTTAATACGAATTTTAAAGCAAATGTACTGTCATTCCTCTCCTAAGTAACCGCAGATTTCACTGCGTCGGCGATATTTTTTGCCAAGTCATCAACCAAACCGTGTCGCTGACCTTCGACCATGACACGAATCACCGGCTCCGTACCCGAGGCGCGCAATAACACTCGGCCCTGACCCTCCATACGGGTTTCCGCATCGGCCACCGCACGTTGCACCGCTTCGTGTTTGGACAAATCTACTTTGCTAATAACAGGAACGTTGATCATAACTTGCGGCAATTTCTGCATTCGCTGTTTCAATTCGTGCAGTGACTGCTGTTCCGCTATCAGAGCTCGCATAACTTGCAGTGCCGATATAATACCATCGCCGGTGGTGGTGACATCGCTGCACACAATATGGCCGGAGGACTCACCGCCAACTCGCCAGCCGTTGCGCTGCATCGCTTCAAT
>JAHQVY010000113.1 GCA_019634095.1 Cellvibrionaceae bacterium | reverse complement strand
TTCATTCATGAGAAAACCGGGCTGCTGTTGGACCCTTATTTTTCTTCAACCAAAATATCTTGGATTTTAAACAAGGTGGAAGGCGCGCGGGCGCGGGCCGAGAAGGGCGAGCTCGCTTTTGGCACCATCGATAGCTGGATTATTTGGAATTTAACCGCCGGCCAAACTCATGCTACCGATCCAACCAACGCGTGTCGCACAAATTTATACAATATTCACACTGGAGCGTGGGACGAAGAGCTGTTGCGCTTTTTTAACGTGCCGCAAGCACTCCTGCCCGAAGTTTTCGACAGCTCTGCTCGCTATGGCGAGACTGCCGCGGGTTTATTGGGTGCGTCGATCCCGATTTTCGGTGTGGCGGGAGATCAACAAGCGGCAAGTATCGGTCAGTGCTGCTTTGAACCCGGCGACATAAAAAGCACTTATGGCACCGGCTGTTTCGTACTAATGAACACCGGCGAAACGCCTATCGACTCCAAAAACCGACTACTCACCACTATCGCTTATCAGCTGGATGGCAAAACCACTTACGCTATCGAAGGCTCTATTTTCGTTGCCGGTGCTGCGGTGCAATGGCTGCGAGACGGCCTAGGCGTCATCGACAGTGCGCAGGAAACCGAAAGCCTCGCAAGCAGCTTGCAGCACAACGCCGGAATTTATGTGGTGCCCGCGTTCACGGGGCTGGGCGCTCCCTATTGGCAGCCCGATGTACGCGGTGCCGTTTTTGGTTTGACCCGGGCAACCGGTGCTGCAGAATTGGTGAGAGCTACTTTGGAATCCGTGTGTTATCTCACCCACGACTTATTTAAAGCGCTCGCCGAGGATGGTATTAACCCCAGTTCACTGCGGGTAGATGGGGGGATGGTCGCAAATGATTGGCTACTGCAGTTTTTAGCTAACATCTTAGATATGCCGGTATGGCGCCCGTCAGTTATGGAAACCACGGCGCTGGGTGCAGCTTATCTGGCAGGTCGCCAAGCGGGGCTATACGGTGATTTGAACGCCTTTACCGAACAGTGGCGCTGTGCAGCTCAATTCCAACCGAATACCTCAAAAGAGCAGCGACACGCATTACTCAGTGGCTGGCATGATGCAGTGCGCCGCGTAACCTCTAAATGAAGTGAGGTGAATTCTATGAACTTACGACAAAGCAATATTCAAAAACTTCAGGGGCAAACACTGGATGTGCTGGTGCTCGGCGGTGGTATTAACGGGGCTGTTTCGGCCGCCGCCCTCTCCGCGAAAGGTGCTAAAGTCGGCTTGATTGACAAGCGCGACTTTGCGGGTTTCACCAGCTCGAACTCATCTAATTTGGCGTGGGGCGGAATTAAGTATTTAGAAAGCCACGAATACGGCTTGGTTTGGAAACTGTGCAAAAGCCGCAATCATTTAATGCGCAGCTATCCGTCAACGGTTAAAGAAATTCGCTTCTTAACCACCGTGCAAAAAGGGTTTCGTTATCCGCCGTTATTTGTATTCCTCGGCACCATCGTCTATTGGTTTTTTGGCAGATTTTTTACTCAGGCCCCAAAATACCTCAGCAAAAAAAAAATCGGTGAGTTTGAACCGGTGATTAATACAAGTAACGCAGCTGGCGGTTTTGAATACTCCGATAGCTACTTACACGATAACGACGCCCGCTTTGTGTTTAACTTTATCCGCAGCAGTATGAACTATGGCTGTGCAGCTGCTAACTATGTGGAATCACTTAATGCCAAAAGAATGGATGGTTACTGGAGAGTTACCGCTCAAGACAAAATAACTGGCGATACTTTTACCATAAAAGCAAAAACGCTTGTAAATGCCTGCGGCCCTTACGTGGACAAACACAATGAACATAGCGGTCAAAAAACCGAGCACTCGCATCTTTTTTCAAAAGGCATTCATTTGCTGGTTGATCGCGTCACAGATCATAAAAGGATTTTGGCATTTTTCGCCAGCGACGGGCGTTTGTTCTTTGTGATACCAATGGGCCCCAAAACCTGCATCGGTACCACGGACACTCAGGTAGCCACGCCCGAAGTGGCCGTTACCGAGGAAGACCGCAATTTTGTGTTAAAAAACGCCAATATGCTGCTGTCTTTAGAAAAGCCCTTAACCAAAGACGACATTATTGCCGAACGATGCGGCGTGCGGCCTCTGGCATTAGAAGGCAAGTCGGGGGTGGCAGATTGGGTGAAGTTATCGAGAAAGCATGCCATTGATATCGACATAGATCAGCAACATTTAAGTATTTTCGGCGGCAAACTTACCGACTGTATCAATGTGGGGAACGAGGTCGCTGAACTTACTCAAAAACTCGGTATTGAATTACCCTACGCCGACAAAATTTGGTACGGCGAAGCCAGCGATGAAGTGAAGCAAGAATTTTTGCATCAAGCAAAATTAATGAATCTTGATGCCATGACATCGCCCACTTCACCGGAAACGCTTTCTGAGCGGCTGTGGCGCCGCTACGGAGACAAGGCAATCGAAATGCTTGAGATCATACGGCAGGACCCCAAAAAAGGTGAGGTATTAATCGAACATACGGAGTACCTTCGCTGTGAATTAGAGTACATTGCACAGCGAGAGATGGTTACCAAACTCGATGATTTTCTTTCTCGCCGCTCAAAAATATCCTTCGTAGTAAGAATGGAAGACATTTTAAACGCAGCGGGCTTGAGTGAGGCCTCTGAGATATTATTTGGCGACCAAGCCGCAGATAAGCTGGCAGAGTTTCTTAAGTCGAACGGGGTTGAGCCCGCTAATTGGGCTCTGGCACCAGGCCGGTAGCCACCTCGTGACCGCGAGTGCCCAACAGCCGCTCGCGCCTCTCCCCCATTAACAAGCCCCGGTTATCTACCCAGCCCTCGGCGGCGGTGCCCGCAAGGTTCGGGGTGTCGATGTTCATAAGATCCGTATCCCAGAAGCCGGCGTAGAGGCTTTCATAAACCACCACGTTGCCGTCGCTGCCGTAGTCGTCTTCGCCTTTAAACCTCACCAGGGCACCGCCATTCACCAGGGTATTGCGGTATAGCCAGGTATTGTAGCTCTGCCCTTCATAGTCTGGCGATATGGCTAACGCCAAGCTCAGATGCACCGTACCCGAGGGCAGTACCACGTGGTTCCAACACAGCTCGTGATCGTGCGGCACCAGCGGCATATCGTCGCTGTAGTTAACGCCCAGAGCGCTGCCCTGAATATTCTCAATTAGGGTATTGGCGCGAATGGAAACAAAGGACTCGGTGCCCTTGGCGTAGAGGTGATAGCGGGCGAGGCTATTCGCTACCCGATTCTCTTCGATTAACAGATATTTTGCCCTATTCACAGCGAGCACACTGCCTTGGACCAAGCCCGTCTCGATGTAACTAAAGTGATTGTGTTTTGCCAGGATATACTGCTGCGGCTCTTCACGGTGGGCGATATAGATGGCGGCTGGGTTATCGCTGGCGGCTTCAACGACTCGCAGGTTGGAAAAGCGGTTATTCCACCAAACCGCGCGATTCAGGGCCTCGGTGGCCCAAAAGAAGTGGCTGCTCGCGGCGTTATCCCAGTGAATACCGGCAATAAAAACATCGTCGACATTACTGCCGCCACGCAACAAAAGTGTCGCCTCGGAGCAATCCACCGCCGGCCACTCGCCGGGAAAGCCGATCATGCTGGGGGTTTTTACGCCGGAATTCAATTCCACATCGGCGCTGGCTGCATCATTCCCTCTCAGCATATACCGCCCGGCACGCAGCACGAGAATTTTATTGGCATATAGATTATCGTCGGCGCTGCCGCGGTACCATTGTTCCAGGCTGCCAAGGGGCTGGTTGAAGCTGCCGCTGCCCCCTGCGGCGGCGCCATCTCTCACAAATACAAACTGGCTGTCGTCTACCGTAGCGTGCCAGCGAATATTCACATGGTTAAGGTCTTGATCGGTAACTCGTATCAAAAATTCGTGGCGACCCGCGCTGAGAGCTGGGGCACGCAGCACGCCGTAGTTGTCTGTACCGTGCAAGGCCCCAATGGTGCTGCCCTCTGGGGCGCGCAGAATTTCGTACTTAAAAGGCCAGGCGCCTCCCTGAACACCAATGGGCACTTCATAGGGCATTTGGCTGTGCATCCAGCGGTGGCGCGCATGGCTTTGGGTTTCGCTGTCAGGGCGGGGGTAGACAGGCTTTAATGGCATTTTTGCGCTAATAAAGTGCCCCTCTGCATAGGGAAAAACCGACGTTTCCGGGGCCGGCGCGGCGGGCACTGTTACCTGCACCGCCGCCGCGTTTTGCTCGCCCCGGTTATCGGAAACGGTCACCTGAAATACCAATACCTGATCTTGCTCCCCGGCGGCCGGCGCAGTGAAACTCAGGGTTTCACTGGCAATACCCGAAAGGCTCAGGCTTTCCCCCCCTAATTGCTGCCAAAAATAACTCACTACTGCGCCGTCGCTATCGCTGGCAACGGCGTTTAGCTGCACCGGTGCTAAGGGGTCTACGGTAATGTCGTCACCGGCACTCACCACAGGCAGACTATTTTCTAACTCGATGGGGCCGTGCACCTGCACGTTGAGGGTGTCGGAGGCGCTCGCGCCACTGGCATCGCTGACGCTTAAATTGAACACCAAATTTACGCTCTGGTTACTCGCCACCGCCGGCGCAGTAAAACTTGGGCTGGGGCTATCGGGGTTAATTAAATTAACCGCTTCACCCTCGGTTTGCGACCACTGGTAAGTGACGATGGCATCGCTGATTGCAGCATTTAACTGCACCATGGTGAGCTGGTTCACACTAAAAGACGCACCCGCATTTGCACTGAGCGGGGGTAGCTCGTTGGGCGGCGGTTTGTTTTCGGAGTTGGTCTCTCCACCGCAGGCACTCAGCAGCAGGCAAAGGCTGATAAGCAGTGGAAGACTTAGGCTAAGAGTGAATCGTTTTAAGAGCAACATGGTTACCTACTTTATTACTCGGTTTTAGTTCGCGATTTTTATTACTCATTAATTTGTTGCAATGAGGATACGGGTTTAGCGCGAAAAAATAAGTAACCCAGTTGTAAAATGAGAGGACGCTCCCAATAAAATTACTCTTGGAATAGCAGTAAAAAACCTAGGTGTTTATGCCTTTGCTGTAGCTTTTCATATAGTTTTAGCTGTAAGTAGGGTTTGCTGTCACTGGTATAAACCAGAATGTAGACGGTTAACACAATGTGGAAATATCTGGCTTCGAACGCTACGGGTATAGAAAACCCTTAGGCTGCTTGCTGTAGTTGAGAATTGAAGTTAAGAATTGAAGTTGAGAATTGAAGTTGAGAATTGAAGTTGAGTCATTCGCCCGATAGCTTGTGGGCAAGCCGCGCAGCTCGGTAGTGTTCAGAAATAAGTAAGTTCGGTTTGTAATTCAGGTGACGCTTTCCGCTTATATTATTTCTTCAAACATCGAGTGTTAACTTTACCCACCGTTGAAAAATACTCTAGGCTTATCTTTATCGTCGATATACCGGTATAAACACTTAGTATTATCCTACATTATTCAGGTTCGCCTGTACCAACAAAGCCCACCATCCGAGCAATAAGAT
>JAHQVY010000112.1 GCA_019634095.1 Cellvibrionaceae bacterium | reverse complement strand
GAGCTGGCAGTGGCGGAGCCCGCCAAACAAAATGCCGGCAAACCGGTATGGATTCCAGGGCGTTTGCCGAAGAGCACCCAGCAGCTTATAGAAAAATTAAGCTACCACGAGATTGTATTATTAGAAGGGCCGCCCGGCACGGGTAAAACCTATGCCATTCGCAATCTGTTAATTGACTATATTTGCCGTGGGAAAAGGGTGCTTGTGGTTAGCGATCAACAGGCGGCGATTGAAGCGCTGATTGAAAAAATACAAGAATATCTTTACCAGGGTGACAAATCCGGTGCGAATAAGGAATCTCGAGATGCGTTGCTATTTAGTGCACTGAAAGTTATCGATCGCGTTCCGGATACCGCCGATAGCTTAAGTGAGGTTCTCTCGGATATAAGCCCGGCATTTAAAGTAATGGAGCACGCCGAGGTAGTGCAACGCAAAACTCTAGATAAACGGGTTAGCGAAATAGATAATCTGATACAGCGCTACACGGGGGAAATACGCGATGTAATGAAAGCACATTTAGATGAGGCAACGCCCTACTATAAGCGCTTGCCTCACAAAACCTTAGAAAAGGTGAATGCGCAGGCCTTGCTGAGCTTTTTACAAGTGATCTCGCGAGGCGATAAAAACAATCGAGGTGTAGTTCAGCAATTTATTGAGCATCGTGTGGCGCTAATCGCTCGCGGAATGCATGGTTGTTACGGATATTTTAAGCTGCCCGATATCGACATAGAACGCGTGACGACAGATTTGCAAGGCGATATCAGTATTTTGCGTGCGATCGTCGACAACCCGCCAAGCACGCAGCGGGACTTTGCAGCGCTGATAGAGCGAGCCAGCTTTCATGAAATATTTGTGTTTCTCAAGCAGTGTTTCCTCGCGCAAATAGAACAGCGAGACCAGCGTGCAGCGAGGGTCTCCGGGGTGTTTGTCAATAAAAAAAATAATACTTTAGAAACACATGCCAGCTTCTTGGTGGAGATGGTGAGTGGGCAAATCCAGTTGTTAGAAAGATTACAACATTGGCCCGGGGAGTTGAAACAGATTCTCGATGATATTCACGAAACCATTCGTGTTGCGGATAAACCGACGCTGGCGCTGAGTATTTATTACCACTTACGGGATGCTGAAAAAATTCGCGGCACAGGCGCGTCGCATTCGGTTCAGCAGAAGTTGGAACAGGTTGAAGATTTAATTGTGCAGCGTGATCAATTGGTTTACGAACGCTTTGTTGCACGCCTGCACGGTATTTGCGGTAGCGCATTGGATAACAAGCAGCGCTCTGGCACTAACGCGATAACCCGTATTTTAGCGCTGGTAGAAAATTTACAGCAATTTAAGAGTATTGATGAAAGTGGCGAAGTGTTTGCCGAGTTGCGCGATTGTCTTTTGCAAACCTTTCCGGTTTGGGTTTTAAGAAAGCAGCTGGTGCCACTGCTGCTGCCGTGTCAAGAAAAAAGCTTTGATTTGGTTATTGTCGACGAAGCTACCCAGTGTCGAGTAGACGATGCCTTATCACTGATGTTTCGCGCCAAAAAAGTCTTGGTGGTGGGTGACGATAAGCAAACCGTACTGCAAAAAGACTCTGTCGTTGACGATTATCTGTTCAAAGATCACGAATTGGATGAGCATCTGCGCTCGACCCAGGCTCGGGGTTTTAAGGGCGGGGGATCTAATATTTTCGCGCTAGTTAAATCTATAAAACAAGCCGAAGTCATGTTAGATGAGCATTATCGCTGCCCGGCAGATATTATCCAATTTTCCAATCGCTATGTTTACGACAACCAATTAAAAGTAATGCAGTGGCGCTTGCCCGAGCAGGCGCCTGCGGTAGTGGTTGACGATTCCGAAACAAAGCTGGAGCCGTCTAAAAAGCCTACTAGCGGTAAATTCAAAGGTGTGGAAACCTTGATGATTGAACGTTTTTTAGTGTTTGTGCGCAAAGCGATATTGCGTTTAGAAAAAGATCTCGGGCGGCGTATTAACCTCGAAAGCGAGGTTGCTCTGTGTTACTTTTTACTAAAAAACGAGCCGTATGTGAGCCAGGCCTTAAATGATTTTTTAAGCCAGATGAATCGTGGGGAATCTATTCTGCACGGTGCTGGCGCGGCTTTACAGGGCAAGGAGCGCGATTATATCTTTTATTTTTGGGATATGACCCGCTACAACACCGCGGCTTTTGCGCAGGGTGATGAAGAAGATAAACGTCGCGGTGAATTAAATGTGCTAATGAGTCGCCCAAAAAAAATAGCCTTCCATTATTTACATCATGCTTATCATAATCTAGACCACGGCAAGGCTAATATTGTCAAATATCTGGGTGGTTTTTTGACCAAAAGCGGGCACAGCAGGAAGCGCAATCAAGGGCGGTTGCCGCAACCGCAGCAATTTTTTTACCATGCGCTAAGCCATAGTATTGAAAATTCGCAGCACAGAGGCCTGCTTAACTTGCAGAATCAGTTTGCGCAGCAAGCTTTTAACTTTCGAGAAAATATTGTGGTCGGCAATGCACTGAAACAAGTCGATTTAGTGATTTTTCCAGAGCGCGATTTCGGCAAAGTGACCGGTGTGGTGGACCTGAGTTATTTTGCCGCTACCGAGCAGGTAGGTGACGACGTGCTTGACTACTACTTCCAATTAAAAAGGGCCCAGCCGCCAATAGACCCAGTATTTTTGTTTAATTACGAGCTGGCCGATGTTAACAGTTTTGCCTTTCAGTCACTGGTAAATAAGTTAATTTCCTAGCCGGAGCCATGCACCTGCATCCGCCTAAAAAAATAGACATTCTCCGCGTAACAGTGGCTACCGTTTGTTTCCACCCATTATTCCCGGCCAGGTTTTTGGTATTTTAATGGTATTTATATTATTTTAATATGATTGGTAATTGGTAATTGGTAATTGGTAATTGGTAATTGGTAATTGGTAATTAGTGAGTTTGTCGGGGGCTGAGATTTCTGGTGTTATGAGGTGCGTGTCGCTGTTCACCGCTATCGCTTACTTTTACTGGTGCACGGTGTATAAAACATTGTTCTGGCACTAATTAAGTTTTGTTTAAATAAATTGTTTGGTATTTCTCACCAATAATTTACTATTGGTAAGTCCATAGGCTTTGTGTTGGGTGTTTCTTATATCAATAAAAATAATATCTGCTATGAGAAGTGCCTTACCAGCGAACCCAGATATGCCACCAGCTGGCGAAATTCGAACTAAAATTTACCAAACCCCGTTGGCAACGCTGTCACGCGATATGAATTTCACCGTATGCATATATGCTAGCGGTATAGCCGAGTTTTAGGAGGGGCTGGTGAATAATCGGGTATAGCGTCTGAAGGTTTCAGAAGTCGATGTTCGCGCCACATTCTGAGTGTATTAAAAATTCCAACAATTATTCACTAATAGAGAAGAAATCATGACAATGAAGAAGACAAGCAAGCTGGTAGCTGGGTGCGTCTCCCTGCTGTTAGCAGTGAGCGTACCCATTAATCACGCCTCGGCGGCAACGGGCTACGCAACGCAAAATGGTAACACCACAGGCGGTGAGGGCGGTGACACGGTGCGAGTGTCAACCGGTTCGCAGCTGCATAAAGCGATATGCGACCGCGCAAATGACGATACTCCGCTCATTATCGAAGTGGACGGTACGATCACTTTGGGCAACACTGAAAAGCATAGCGGAAGCTGTAATACCACGGATGACAAAATTGAACTCAAAGAAATTAGTAATATTTCTATTATCGGTATCGGCAGCAATGCGGTGTTCGATAAAATAGGGATCCATATTCGCGAATCCAGTAATATTATTTTACGTAACTTGCATGTTCGCGATGTCACATCTTCGAATGGCGGCGATGCCATTGGCATGGAGTCGAATGTCTCCAACGTGTGGGTAGACCACTGCACCCTCGAGGCCTTTGGCGGGGAAAATGAAGGCTACGATAGTTTGTTCGACATGAAGAACAACACCAAATACATTACTTTGTCTTACAGCGTGTTGAAAAACTCTGGCCGCGGCGGGTTGGTGGGCTCAGGTGATGGCGACGATCAAAATAATTATATTACCTATCATCATAACCATTTCCAGAATATTGATTCCCGTGCGCCGCTGCTACGCCATGCTACCGCACACATTTACAATAATTTCTACGATGGTATCAATAAATCGGGAATTAACCCCCGTATTGGCGGCCGGGCCAAAGTACAAAACAATGTGTTTGAGAATGCTAAAGATCCCCTCGGTACCTTTTATACCAGCGATCTTGGTACCTGGGAGGTGAGCGGCAATATTTGGGGGCCCGGTGTTACCTGGACCAGCGAGGGCGAAGACAATTACCCCGCTGGCCCCAGCCCGAGCTCCACCACCTTTTTTAGCGTGCCCTATAGCTACGCCATGGACAACGCCGATTGCATTAAGAGTATTGTGCTGAATAGTGCAGGTCACGGCACGGGTTTGGCGGTTTCCAACGGCGGTTGCGACGGTTCGACGAGCAGCAGTACCTCGAATTCGAGTTCCAATAACTCCTCAAGCAGCAGTTCCTCAAGCAGCAGTTCCAATAGCTCCAGCAGTAATTCATCCAGCGGCGGCACCATTAACTGCGCAGGGGTGAATGAATACCCCAATTGGACATCCAGAAATTGGGATGGAGGAGAGTACGATCACGCTGCGGCGGGAGACCAAATGACCTATCAGAATATGCTTTACCAGGCTAATTGGTATACCAATACACAGCCGGGTAGCGGCAACGCGTGGACACTTCTCGGTGCCTGCGGCAGCAGCTCGTCCAGCACATCCTCGAGTTCCTCAAGTTCTAGTACCTCCTCTAATTCTACTTCTAGCTCTAGCAGTAGCTCGTCATCGGGTGGACCTGGTACCACCGAGTTGACCATAGAAGAGGGGGAGCGGGGCTTTTGCGGTGTCGATGGCGATATTGAAAGTGAATATAGCGGTTTCAGTGGCAGCGGCTATGCCAATACCGACAATGAAGACGGCAATGGGGTGCGCTGGCGTGTCAGTGTGGCGGAGAGCGAAAATTACCTGCTCGAATTTACCTATGCTAACCAGAGCGAGGGGCGCTCGGCCGCGGTGGAAATTAACGGTCAAAATCGGGCTAATTTGACACTTAGCACTACCGGCGCCTGGAATGCCTGGACAATGCAAGCTATCAATGTGCCGCTGGTGGCCGGCGTCAACGATATTGCCTTGCTTGCCACTAATCCTCAGGGGCTGGCGAATATCGATGACATTAAACTGGTTGGCAATAGTGTGCAGGCGGCCGATTGTGGCGGTTCGTCCAGTTCCTCAAGTTCGAGCACCTCGAGTACAAGCACCTCTAGCTCTAGCAATTCGTCGAGTTCCAGCTCCAGTGGCGGTAACCCTGGCAATTTAGCCGATGGTTTTGCCAGTATCAGCGGTGATGGGCGCAGTGGAACCAACGGTGGCGAAGGCGGCGAAACCGTTACTGTTAGCAACTTTAATGATCTGGTGGCGCAGGTTGCAGATAACAACGCCCGTATTGTGCGGGTGTCCGGCACTATTAACGGTTCAGGTATGGTGAATGTGGGATCTAACAAAACTATTATCGGTATTGGCTCCGGTGCAAGCCTTTCCGGCTTTGGTTTAAATGTGAACACCTGGGGGCAGCCTGGGGCCAGTGGTCTTGGCGATGCCTGTGACGCCGATGAAGTGGGCCTAGTGGCGCCGGTGGAAAACGTGATTATTGCCAACTTGAATTTTCGCGACGCCGACGACGATTCGATTAATGTGCAGTGTTGGGCCCATCATGTTTGGATTCATCACAACACCTTCTACCCCGCGAATGACGGTTCGGTGGATATAAAACGCGGTTCCGACATGGTGACGGTATCCTATAACCGGTTTGTCGGCACCGAAAAATCGATGTTGCTGGGCCACAGTAATAAGCCGGAAATCGCCGCTATGGATCGCGGCAATCTGCGGGTGACCTACCATCACAATTGGTTCGACGGCAGCCGCACGCGCCATCCTCGGGTGCGTTTTGGCTACGCTCATTTGTACAATAATTACTGGCAAATCGATGACTACGCCATTGGCTTGGGTATTGAAGCTAATGTGTATGCCGAAGCGAATTTTGTCCATTCAGGTAAGACCATTACTTCTATTTTTAGCGAGAGTACCGGCTACCGGCTTACTTGGACGGGGTCCAATGTGTATGACACGGCAACCATAACTCGCGCCAACGACAGCGGTAAAACTCAAAAGGACTGGCTGGATGCCGATGGCAGTGTGCCGCGGCCAACGGCTTACAGCTACAATCCGGGGCCAGCCCCCTCTAGCCCGCCAAACGCCGGTGCTGGAACTCTCTAGGGTAACTCTCTAGAGTAATTTTATAGAGTAATTTTATAGAGTAATTTTATAGGGTAACTTTATAGCTGAGACGCGTGCGGTATGCTTGATTAATCCCATAGCGCACGCGTAATATCGGGTTTAAGGCTTTGTTGCTGGGCTTGCCGATTCGGCCGAGATTGTCGATTAAAGCCGCCGCTGACTCGACCAAGGGTCTTGCTATCAAGGGGCGGACTAGCAAGGGGCGAACTATCAAAGGTTGGGCGATAAAGAGTCGGGCTATTTTGGTTGGGAAATTTAACAGGTTAAGCTCAATGGCCGCTGAAACTAATCGCTATATGGATAAGCCATTCCCCGTCCCCCGTCCGGCCCCTCAATCGGACAAGCTGCGCTTTTTTAAGCCTTGCAAGTTTAAGCCTTGCAAGTTTACGCCCTGCAAGCCTTCTTCTGTAAATAAACGCCTCTTATCGCTAATTTAAGCAAGCTGTATTAGTCTTTCAGTGTATTCGTTAAACCAAGGTCCTACTGGCGAGGCTTCTACGGCGCAATCCAAGCGGATCTAGCAGTTTCTTCGCTCGGGCGCATTAGCGTTTACTTAGGCGGGGCAACAGCAATGCCGATGCTTGTTTGAAACCGATGCATAATGGAGTACAGTGTGGAGGGGTGCTAAGCGCAATGTAATTTTTTCGATTCATTGGTCAGTCACTTTTAAAATAACAATCCAGGATCTGCCATGAAGTCTTTTAGCCTTGTCTTACTCGTCGTTGTCGGTCTTACAGTTGGCTGCGGTAATAAATCCACCAACCAGGGTTCAAATGGTGCTCAATCATTTCAACTCGATGCCCAGCATATTGAAACCACCTTGCAGCAATTTGTGGAAAGCGGCGCATTGGTTGGCGTGTCGGCACTGCTGTATATCGATGGCGAAGAGCGGTTTATGGGCGCTTATGGTCAAGCGGATCGGGAAAATAATCAGGCGATGTCGCGCGATACGATTATTCAAATCTATTCAATGACCAAGCCGGTGACTGGCGTCGCGTTAATGACCTTGTATGAGCAGGGCAAATTTAAACTCGATGACCCGCTGGCAAATTATTTGCCCGAGTATAGCGACCTGAAAGTGTTTGCCGGCCTAAATGAAACAGGTGAACCAATTTATGAGGCGGCACAGCGCGCTCCCACCATTTACGACGTATTGCGACACACCGCGGGCTTTGTGTCCAGCCATGGCGGCGATCACCCGCTACTGGCCATAAGCCGCAAGATCAACCCGGACAATTTAAATAATACAATAAGCCAGTTTAGCGAAAAGCTGGCCACGGTTCCTTTATTGTTTCAGCCGGGCACCCGTTGGCTGTACGGCCCGTCGGTTGATGTGCAGGCGGCGCTGGTGGAAAAGTTATCTAGCATGAAATTCCACGATTATGTGGAACAAAAATTATTTTTACCTCTAAAAATGAATAACACCCAGTGGCGCGTTAGTAAGCGTCAAATGGAAAAACTGTCTGCAATGTATACTCGCAAACAAGACGGTTCCTTCGAGCGGATTAACGATGCTTCCGCCTATGAAAATTATATCAAAGACTGGCCCTTAAAGAAGGGCGGCTCCGGCTTGACCTCAACGCTAGACGACTACATGCGCTTCGCGCGCATGCTAGTAAACGGGGGTGAACTTGACGGTGCGCGTATTTTAAAGGCAGAAACCCTGCGTTTAATGACTACAGATGCGTTACCTGCTGCCGTCACCGATCGCTCGTGGTTGCCAAGCAAAGGCGAAGTTGGCTTTGGAATTGATTTTGCGGTGCGCATCGCGGAGCCGGCATCAAAGGAAGAGGCCTCGGGAGAGGTGGGGGAATATTTTTGGGATGGCGCCGCCAATACCTTGTTTTGGGTCGACCCGACAAACAAGCTGACCGCCGTGTTATTTACCCAATTTCTGCCCTATGGCGGTGTGCCGCTGCACAAGGCGTTTCGCGATGCGGTGTACCTTCACGATGAGTCCGCCTCGGCGCTTAACAAGCCTGCGCTGGAAACGGCGCAACAAAACTGAGTGGCTAAGGCGGTGCCCCTTTGCTGGCTGACCCAAGCTTAGGGTAGCGTTTTCCTTAGAATTTTCCTCGGAGTTTTATTGGGTGGCGGGCTTGGTGCTGCGGCTTTGGGCAATCATCTTTTTTGCATAACGCTTACCCATTTCTTTAACGGCGAAAGTGCCCCAGTGAAGTTTGTCGCTGCGGTCGCCGAGTATGGCGCCATCGCGCCGCGCCCCCGAAGATACCCAGTGGGCGTTTTCAATAAACTCCGGCAGCTTTCTGACTAGCGGGTTGTGCGCCGCTGCGCAGCACCCGGTACGAGGCAGTTCGCCGGCAATAAAAGGTACCTGTTTTGGGTCGAGTTTTAAATCTTTCCTCAAGCGGCTTATGTACTGGGCGGTATAGCTGAGCCATGCCTCCTGCCCCGAATTACTCTCACCGTGGTGAAAAATGATGCCCTTGATAACACCGGTTTGCTGGGCTTTTTTGGCCAAGTCCAGAATCCAATAATAAATCGGCGTTGTGCCATCGATAATAGGCGCGCCGCTAATGTCGCCATAGGGTGGTTTACAGGCCTTGAATTCAGCGCAGTTCGGCAGATGGGCTTTGATATCGGTACCCCCATAGGCCGCCCCAACTAAACCGATTGTTACTTGCGGTCCGCTATGTTCTGCCATGACAATTGCAAAGGTATCCACTGGGCTCAGGCCAGTGGGGCCGGTGCTGCCATCGGGCCTTTTACGCAGCCCTTCGCGACAGCGTATCACCGGGTGAAAATGATCTCGCCACTGTCCGTAAGCCCAATTATCTTCCTTGCAATTTTGCCCTTGTAGCACACGTACTCGAGGGTGAGTGATATGACCTTCATCGGCAATATGCGCCGCGCCCTGCATGTTGGACTGCCCCAAAGCTAAGTAAATATGAAAATTAGGGTCGGGTTCGGCGCGGGCGGGTAGCGCGGCAAAAACCCACAAAGCCAGCAATAAAAGTGTCGCGGTCGATTGTTTATTATTCACTATGTTGTTCCCAATATTTAAGCAAAAATAGGCGTTATCAGCGCTTTTTTATTTGATAATTAACCCAGAATTTCGAGCGGTTTTTTTAGCTTAAAACGAAGAG
>JAHQVY010000111.1 GCA_019634095.1 Cellvibrionaceae bacterium | reverse complement strand
GTTCCTCGCTGCCAACCCCAGCCTGTCGCCGAGTTTAGCCATCGCTACTGATAAAATTAACTTGCTAATAAAATCGCAAATCAATATCGGTAAAAAATATATTTCGCTCCCACAAGCAGTGAGTTTTCCCACTAGCGAAAACGACACCGCTCACGCCTTTTATTATCCGCCCACCAACGCCGAAGCCGAATTTTCCGCCGCACCGCCGATGATATTTATTTGTCACGGCGGCCCCACGGGCGCCAGCTCCACCGCGCTCAGTTTGAAAATTCAATACTGGACCAGTCGCGGCTTTGCAGTAATGGATGTTAATTTTCGCGGCAGCACCGGTTACGGTCGCCACTACCGCGAGAAACTCTATCGGCGCTGGGGAGAAATTGATGTGGATGATATGTGCTACGCTGCAGACTATGCAGTAACCAAGGGTTGGGCCGATCCGCAAAAACTGGTTATCAAAGGTGGCAGTGCCGGCGGCTATACCGCCCTCGCCTGCCTGTGCTTTAAAAAAACCTTTAGCGCAGGGGTGAGTTTATATGGTATTGGTGATTTACACGCGTTAACTGAAGACACGCACAAATTCGAAGCCCACTACTTAGACCAACTTATTGGTGACCCGATAACCGAACGAGCCCTATACAGCCAGCGCTCACCGATTAATTTTGTCGACAATATTCAGTGTCCGATTTTAGTCTTTCAAGGTTTAGAAGATAAAGTGGTTCCGCCCAATCAGGCCGTTAACATGGTCAAAGCCGTGGAAAAACAGGGAATACCGGTGGCGTATATCAGCTTTGCCGACGAGGGCCACGGCTTTCGCAACCCCTCGAATATTAAAACCATGCTCGATGCGGAACATTCTTTTTACTGCCAAATATTTCAGCTGCCGCATCCGCCAGAGCTGCAGCAACTGGCCATCAAGAACCTTTAATCCTAAATTAATCAGTTGGATCGTAGCGAGGGCGTTCAAGGGGCTGAAATTAGAGTGAATTTTTTAACTTTTGCGGCAAATTCATAGTCACTCTATGGGTGCAGTCACAAAATTGAAAAAACGCTTTAATTTCAGTTCATTGGGCTTCCGCAGTAGATTCAACTGATTAATTTAGGTTAATAGAAAGACCTGCATAAAATGACGTGCTGGATTTGACAGCGACATCAGTCTGGCTGCATAGCAGTAAAAAGGTAGGCATCGTCGTTCATCTAAGCCTTGTTGCAACGCCAGCAGCGAGGCTTAGACCAAATCAAAACAGGCGCTTATTTACGGCAAATGTGTCACTGTTAGCGAAGTCGAAATTCACAAATCACAGCGGGTTTAAAATTAGGGTAACCTTTGTATGCTGCCAGCGATTGAGATTTAGAGCTTGAGAACGAATTAACGATAGTAATTTTCTTTAGAGGCGCGGCAACGCAAAATAGCCATGCTATTTAAGGCAGAGCAGTACCGTAAACCCCATTCGTTACCCGGCACTGGCAAACACTCTGATGCTTCAAACCTTCTGCTAGCATTCTCCTAAATTAGGGTAGCCATAGAAAACTTATTGACTTCGTATCTCCCCCTAATCCACAGATGGTTATCTGTTACTTCCCGCTGAGCACGCACCCAAACACCCCCATTAAAACCATTATTTCAGAGCAATGGATTTCACAAACTGACATTTATCAATGCCATGCTTATCGTTCTGCGAGTAATTTGTTTCACAGCAAGCAAGTGAAAAATTACTACCCCGCAGAAAACACAAAATAGCACCCTGTTTCAAACGGTGGCCTGTAAGTAAGCCGGTGACAAACTTGTAGCAACACCGCCATATAAGAACATAGGCACTGGCAGGAACGTAGCAAAATAGAAACATAACAACATGGACACAGCGGGTTTGAAACGAGAGGGTACCTTTTCTAAGTTGCTCGGTAGTATGTAGCGCCGAAGCGCTCGACGATTGCAATGTTTTGAGCCGTGGTTTTTAATTTGCACCAATCGGGCGCATGAATGTTTAGCAAAAACTTTTGCATCGCACAGCAACAAGTTCAACAAACCTAAATATGTGGAATTATTATGTTGTACTCGAAGTACTCAACACAGCTCGCCCTCGGCATGGTATTTACATTCAACTCGCTTTCACAGGCAATCGCGCAGCAGGCAGCAAACGAAGTTGCAACATCAACAAATTTAGAGGAAATAGTGATTACCGCGCGCAAGCGAGATGAATCCCTCGCCGATGTGCCGCTATCGGTCGATGCGTTTTCCAGTGAAAAGTTAAAGGAATCTGGCATTGCCGAACTGGAAACCTTAGCCAGCTTTACACCCAACCTGGATTTTCAAAATGTTGGTAACACCCAACCAGGACGGTGGAACTCCGGCATACGATTTCGCGGTATGGAAGTCGATATCTCTACCCCCACCAACCAAACCGGTGGTTTTTTTGTGGATGGTGTACCGGTGCTCGGCGGCGCCAGCTCTATCGCTTTTTCAGATATTGCATCTGTCGAAGTGATTCGCGGCCCGCAGCCGGTTTACTTCGGGCGCGGCACTTTCGGCGGGGCGATTAACTACACCACAGTCACACCGGGAAGCGAGTTCGCAGGTGAGATTAACGGCAGCTACAGCCCAACCTTTGGCAGCAACGATTTTACCGCTTGGGTAGAGGGCGGCTCGGAAGCCATCAGCGCACGCTTAACCGGTTTTAGCCGCACAGTGGCTTCGGCATTTGACTCAAGCGATGGCGGCGAACTGGGGGAGGAGAATACCCGCGGCGTCTCCGCCATCGTGGCAATTAACCCCACAGATAGGCTACGCATTAAAAGTCGTTTGGCTTACAGCGAAGACGACGACAAATCACCCAGCGCCTCAATGATTCCCTATACCCAATTGAGCGACGATGGCAGCCCTTCTTTTACCGGCACCGTACCTTATTCAGAAAGTTTTCTAACCCGTAATACCGATTTTTACACCGACCCTACATTTGGCAACGGGCTGGATTTTATAAACCAAGTGGATAATGGCGGCGCGCCAGATTTAGACCAATACGGCATTAAAGCAGAATTAACCACCTTCTCTTTAGCTGTGGATTACGATTTATCCGACACCTTTACCCTGTCTGCACTCTATGGCAAAAGCAAAAAAGAAACAGGTAACTTGCGCGATTCCGACCAGTACTTTGCAGAAGGCTGGATAACAAAAAGCTACCTATTACACGACACCGAGTCGATCGAAGCGCGAATTGCCTATGACAATGGCGGCAGGTGGCGCGGTATTTTCGGCATTAGCCAAGTTGAGATCGATCAAGACGGCGACGTGGATGGCGGATACAACTTTTTCCCCAACTTTGCCAGCTTTCCCATTGTGGGTTTTGGTATTAGCAATCGCGAGCTGCAGTCGATTAAAACACAAGGCGTATTTGCCGGTGTGGAATTGGATATCCTGAACAATTTAACCGCGTCTGTGGAAGCGCGGTATCAAGATGAAGACAATGTGAGCTTGCAAGAAGAACATCTCGGTGAGCCAGAAAATAACCGCGAGCAGACAAACTTGGCCTCGAAGTCTGTTCTGCCGCGTCTGAGTTTAAGCTATAAACCCTTGGAAACCATTACCGCGTATATCAGTTATGCCGAGGGAGAGCTCCCCGGAACGCAACAATCGGAACCCAACTTACCCGCGCAATATCCTCAACTTCTCGACGAGCAAGGGCTTGAAACAATCGAGATTGGCTGGAAACAAAGCCTTCTTCAGGACGCGATGTTTTTCAGCTTGACCTACTTCACCCAAGAATGGTCAAACATGATTGCGAATGAAACACTTTTAAATGACGACAACAGCCCGGTTCAAGCCCTAATTCCCGGCACCAGCACTCAAGAAGGCGTGGAACTGCTGCTAACCTGGAATTTAACGCAAAATCTTAGCACCGTGCTTGCCTACGGTTATACCGAATCGCAATACGATGACTACACCAAAGACGGGTTTGATTTTAAGGGCTTCACCATGCCTCGGTCGCCGAAAACCAGCGGCTCTTTCGGTTTAACCTGGCAAGATGAGCTGTTTGCCGATTGGAGCTATACGGTTCGCGGCGACCTCTTGTATCGCGGCGATATTTTTGCAAACGAACAAAACACCGTAAAAATTGCAGGCTACAACCTGTTTAATCTGCGCGCCAATTTCAGCAACGAAAGCCTTAATGTTGGCCTTTACTGTAGCAACTGCGCCAACGAAGCAGCCTGGGCCACGGGTACTCAAGCCACCGATTTCGTTACCTTTTCTCAAGGCGTGATAGTGGACCCTATTACGCCGCGAGAAATTGGCATAACAGCCGGCTATAAATTTTAGCCCGCCGCCGGGCGCTGGCCATTGGGCAGCGCCTAGAAACACCTAAATTGAGTAAGCTATGAACCCACCTATAAAAAGCTCTACCCTACTTTTGCTGGTAACGGCACTGTTTAACACAGCGGTATTTGCGGAAGCAGATATATCGCCAAGGGAATTATTTTCCAAACTCGAATCCCGCGTTAATGACATTCCCAAAAACTGGGCCGAAACCAACCCAGTTAGAGTAAACGTGTGTTTTAATCTGAAATATAAAATCAACAGCCCCGCAGCCAATGCCTTTTTAGACGATTTATACAGTACCATTGCCGGTTTCAAATTTGACGTTGAAATACGCCTGTACAGAACCATGTACCCCGTAAAGCTAGACTACTGTGCCACCATGAGATTTCCAAATTGGCAGGCGCAACGCGAATATGAAACCAGCGAAGAGTTCCTAAACTTTTACAAAAATCGATGGAAAAACGCTGTTAGCGAAACCGAAGAACACTGGGCAATAGAAGATCTTCACGCGGGCCGCAAGCAAAAAGCCACTCAATAGCAAAGAAGGCAAGCGAACCCCGTTTTACACGCTGCCAGCAGCAATGCAGGTGGCGGGCTTGTAGGTATGCTCTAGGGTTGCAAAAAAACTAAACTCGGGCGCAGTTTTAGCACATTGAACACTGCGTAGAGAACGCCACTTAACTTGCACTATTATCGCGTTGCGCGAGAGCCGGAATAACCATTTTTTCAGCTATAACGGGCTTTTGGTTGTACGTGGTTTCAAAGGTTTCGGTTACTGTAAAACCATAACGTTTATACAAGCTCTTAGCTGGTCGGTTTGAGCTTGCCACATACAAACACGGCAGCCCCTGAATATGTGCCCCTTTAATATAAGCCAATAAAAATTCAAGC
>JAHQVY010000110.1 GCA_019634095.1 Cellvibrionaceae bacterium | reverse complement strand
GTGACATCACAGACACCTTGGCATGCTATAATTACGAACGTTTAAAACGCCGATAAGAAATATATTACAAGATAAACCATACCGCAATCGCTGCGGGCAGTATTACCAAAGCAGTAGATAATGCACTTTAAAAATATCGCCCGGCCCTAAAGGCCCACCCAATAACTATAAAAATACCCTGCGTGGCAAACAGACGAATAAAAATCTCTATGAGTTCTCATCTGCACTCTCCAGCCAACGCATACCGTAAGGTTGCCGCAAATGGCCAAGCCCTGCACCGCAGCATGAACTCGGTATAGCGATACCAAGGCCCTTTGCACTATGTCAAAAGTTCTATTTAATATTGACGATTTAGCCTTAATTTTAGTAGTGTCCTCCTGCCTGCTATTTATAATTGTTTTACTATACAAGGGGGAACACCAGGCACACAGACGCTGGCTGGTGCTGTTTTTAAGCTGCATCGGCTTGGCGGCACTCAGCACACTTTTATACTGGTCACCGCTTATTCGCCGGGAACTCGCCAGCTACCAACCGCACCTATTTTTAGCCCTGCAAACCACCGTTTTAAGTGCTCCTCCAGCACTCTATTTATATACTCGCTCGCTTATTTATGGGCAACCTACCAATACCCCCGCCCTATTAAAATACTTCGCGCCGGCGCTTATTTACATTTGCGGATTGCCACTTTTTTATTTATCCATGAGCCCGCAAAAAATCGCCACTGGCGAATTAGACTATGCGGTTTTATACAATAACTCGCTATTTTTCGTATTCACTTGGCTACAACACGGCATAAAAATTGGCTATAGTTTGGCGACGTTACGCTTATTGCAGCGACACCGACATGCGCTGATGCAAACCATGTCGAGTCTGATTACTGTCGACACTCAGTGGCTAAAATTGCTGATACAGGGCTTTTTGTGCTTATGGTCGCTACAAGCCCTGGCGCAACTGTGCCACCAAGTGAACTGGCTGGGCCTAGCGCAGGGTTTGGCGCTATTTGGCAATTACTTTTTGTTTGGCCTAGTTAACCTGTTACTCATTCTCAGCTTTAGCCATGCGGTCGCGAGGTCGCCCCAAGCGGCTGCAGAAGCCAACTCATTGCAGATCCCCGACTACAGTGCAGAACAAGTGACTCGCTTACAACTCACCATGCAACAGCGACAGCCCTATTTAAAACCGGACTTAAGCCTGGAAGAGCTCTCCAAGATATGCTCGATACCACAACGCAGCCTGTCGGCAGTTATTAATCGTCATCACGGCAAAAATTTTTTTGAATACATTAACCAGCACCGTTTACAACGAGCGGCTAGCCTACTGGCGGATAAACACAATACCATGAGCATTCTAGACATTATGGCGGACGCCGGGTTTAACAGTAAGTCGGCGTTTAATCGCTTCTTTAAAAAGGCAGAAGGTATGACGCCAAGCCAATACAGAAAACGCTATCGGCGGGTATAAGATTAATGCGGCATTAAGTGATGCCCCTAGCCGCCGATTTTTAGGTTTTATGAGCTTACCTCTTTTTGCACTTGACGGTACCTACCTAAAATGAAGTGGCTAGACTGCGCTATGGCGCCTTGCCAGATAACAAGTTACACCAGAAAAGTATTGCGCTCACCTACACCTACACCCACACCTACACCCACCCACCCCAGGAAAATAAATTAACTCACCGCCATTAGGACAAGTTTTCTCCAGCATGGCGCGCTCATCAATCAGAATAACCGCAATTAATTCAAGCAGACCGCCCGCGGCACCAACCACTTCACACGGTTAATTTTTTCTTTTTTTAGAAGCTAAGCTTACAAAAAAACTATTTAAAACATGGGCGCAAACCACTTAACACGACAAAAGCACAAGCATGCGCGTCACTCCGTAACGGGCATCTGTCTTTGCAAAGGTTTAAATGATAAGTTGGTTTTCCAGGCGGTGATTCTATAACCATAGGTATAACTGTAACTATAGCGTTTGAGTTTTAAGCATTATGAGCACATCCATCAAAGCCTAAACCTTACTTTCTATGGGCGTATACTTAAAAAGAATCGCCGCTGCTTCAAACCCGCTTTGAATAGGCCCCTATTAAACTCGCTACCCGCGTTCCTGCGGTTCACGGTTTGAAACGGGGGCATGCATTCTTTCTTGCGGAATAGTATGCAGCCATAAAAAATCTAAAAAAATAATTAATATTTCATTTTTGCGAAGGATATAACATGAACCTAAAAACCTTAACCCTTAAGGCCAGCACAGTATTGCTGTCCAGCTCCTGTATTTTTTCGGCCTCACACTGTTTTGCCGACAACCCTATCGTTTCCCATGTGTATACCGCAGACCCTGCTGCCCGCGTATTTAACGGGCGTGTTTACGTGATGACATCCCATGACGGCGATAATCAATCCGGCTATGACATGTTTGACTACACCCTGTTTTCTTCAGACGATATGGTGAATTGGCAGGATCATGGTATTGTTTTTAATGTGAATAGCAATACTTCTTGGGCGAATCGGGCTTATGCGCCAGACATTATTGAACGCAACGGTAAATATTATTTGTATTTCCCCAATGGCGCCAGCTCCATTGGCGTGGCCGTTGCGGACCAACCAGAAGGGCCTTATACAGACGCCCTGGGCCGGCCGCTTATCGATAGGAATATTAGCAACGGAAACGTAAGCTGGGTATTTGATCCTGGTGTTTTTATCGATGACGATGGCCAAGCCTACCTTTATTACGGCGGTGGCAGCAGCGGTGACAATGCTCGGGTAATTCGCTTAAACAACGATATGATCAGCACCAGTGGCGCAGCCATTACAATTAATGCACCAGATTTTTTTGAAGCCGCCTATATGGCAAAGAAAAACGGTATTTATTACTTTTCGTATTCTACCACTCCCGGTACCGGCATGACGGTCGACTATTTGACAAGCGGTAGCCCGACCTCGGGCTTTCAATACCGAGGCACCGTATTGGCAAACCCCTGGGAAAATAATTACAACAATAATCACGCATCCATGATTGAATATCAGGGGCAATGGTATGTGTTTTACCACAACCGAGCGGTATCCAATGATCGCGGTGCGGGGCTTTATCAACGCTCAATCAATGTCGACCGTATGAACTTCAATGCTGATGGCACAATTCAGCAAGTCAGTAACGGCGCAGGCGGTGTCGCGCAGTTGAAAAATGTTAATGCCTTTGCGCGCAACGAGGCAGAGACCTTCGATAGAGAACAGGGCATCGAAACCGAAAAGGCCAGTGAAGGCACACTTAACCTAATGATGGGCAATGGCGATTGGATTAAAGTCTCGGGGGTAGATTTCGGTTCCGGGGCGACGGGAATCGCGCTGCGAGTCGCCGCAGAAACCCCCTCGGAAATGGAGATTATTCTCGATAACCTCAACAATTCGCCAATCGTCAGCGCGAGCATTGCCTCCACCGGAGGCTGGCAGACCTGGCAAACACAATCGGTATCTTTTTCCAGTATCAACGGCGTGCACGACGTATATTTGCGCGGCACGGGCTACCATAACCTCGATTGGTATCAATTCACCGGAGGAAGCACGTCTTCCAGCAGTTCGTCTTCTAGCAATTCGTCTAGCAGCTCATCTTCAGGTGGCGAGCCAAATCAAATAACGGTTGAATTGGAGAGCTTGTCTAGCCAAAGCAACTTTTCCCCCTTTATTGTTCAAAGCGATCCAGAGGCTTCGGGGGGGCAGTATATCGTTTGGCCCGACAGTGGCAATCAACTTTTAAATGAAGCCGCGGATAGCGCCAGTGGCCAGGTAACGATTGCATTTAACCTGTCGCAAGCTAGCGATTTAAGCGTTTCGATGCTTGCCAACTTTAGCAACGCCGCCAACGATTCATTCTACTATCAGCTCGATAGTGCAGGCTGGAGTACGCAGAACAACCAAACCACCGCTGGCTGGCAAGCCCTAAGCCCCATCACCTTTAGTAATTTAACTGCGGGTAACCACCGCTTAAAAGTACTGCGCAGAGAAGACGGCGCCGCTTTAGACCGGGTGGATATTGCCGCAAGCAATGGTAGTATTACACTCACCAGCAGCTCGTCGAACAGCAGTTCCTCAACTAGCAGCTCCTCAACGAGCAGCTCCTCAACTAGCGGTGGCATCAACAACTGTTCAGGCGTTAATGTTTATCCCAACTGGCCAGCGCGAGATTCGGAATACGGCGAATATAACCATGCCAACGCCGGCGACTCGATGGTGCACCAAAATTCACTTTATCGCGCAAATTGGTACACCACCTCGGTTCCCGGCAGCGATGCTTCTTGGAGCTTATTGGGGGCCTGCAACTAAGCTTTAAAACGCTTTTATTCGGTTTAATATACCCAAAACATTTGAGATTTAGGTGTTAGGAGTGCGTCAATTTTTGTTCTTGGCAAGGCGCGACAACGCAGAATAGCCATTCTATTTAAGGCGGAGCAACACCGCCAAGGGCAAAAAGGGGCGTGCTCATAAGGCCTAAATCTCAAGTGTTTTGGGTATATATCTGCGTTGCTTTAATACCTCGCGTCCCTTTGAGTATCGGCAACTGATCCCCGGTAATTGCTCCGGCATTACCCAAATACCTCACATCCGTGTGCATATCGGTAATTTCTCCTACCTAAAAACTCAAACCTTATGGCTATTTTATTCCGGTATTAATTTATTGTATAAATCTAAGTTGTTAATTTCCAAATCGATTTTTCCCTTAGTGTTTGCTTTATTAGGGTTTAAGTATTCCTTGGTTATTTTAATAAAATTGCAATAAACAAATATAAAACTACGCATTGGCACTTATTTTTATAAAAAACAGTATCGATTGTGTTACTTTATATTAAATAAAGTTATATAGCGGGTTGCATTGGAGAACTAAGCGGGGTTTTATACCCAAAACACTTGAGATTTAGGCCTCATGAGCACGCCCCTAAGTGCCCTTGGCGGTGTTGCTCCGCCTTCAATAGAATGGCTATTGTGCGTTGTCGCGCCTTGCCAAGAACAAAAATTGGCGCACTCCTAACACCTAAATCTCAAGTGTTTTGGGTATAGATTATCGCCCGGTGGAAAAACCTCCAGATTTCGTTTGTCACTGTGGAATGTTTTCTTCGAGCTGATGTTGCTTGTAACAAAAAAATAAATCACTTCAAACCAGAAGCGCGTTGTCAGTGTTAAAACTCGGCATTCATATTTCACAAATTGAGGAGGTTAATTACAGCGATGTCTGATTCAGAATTGACGCAGAAAAAGAACTTAGCTTATGCCGGTTTGCAGCTTAGTCAAAGTGGCGCTGGTCGCTTGTATAGTTTTAAAGACGATTCCTATCTCAGCGCGAGTTTAATGATTATTTCATTCCCAGTTGCGGCAGATGTGGAGATTGACGGCGTCTTCTATGGCGGTGCGGGGGAGAGAATATTGGTTCCTGTTGGTATGCGTCATATTAGTGTCAGCCTACCTGGTTATTGCACTTGGGAGAAAACGTTGATGTTGCGTCAGGAGCCCATGACAATCCGTGCCCAGCTTAAAAGGTCGGGGGATTTTCGCATTATTAATGAATAGTTTTTAATGTCTCTTATTTGAAAATCAAGCCAGGTTAAGGTAAAAACCCAGTGACGGGGTTTTTACCTGTTACGGAGTTTCCCGAATTAGAAAGTCTAAGGAGAAGTCTTTACCTCGTCGCCAATTTTTATACCCTTGCCAGAGAGTAGCCTTCCGTCGGCATAGCTTGCTTCCACCGATACAATTTGCACTTCGCCCACTGGTGTGTACTGGACTTTAATGACTCTGCCACTTGCCGGATCTTTAATCTCGCCTTTTGGGCGTTGGATGGTTAATGTTTGCCCGACCTTGAGGCCAGCTTTGGTACCTTTACTGAGGGTGACCGACTTGCCGTCCACATGGGCAATGAGAACCGCATTGGGAGAGGCCCTGCGTGGATTGCTGGTTGTGCTCCTTCTCATTTTCTTGGTGAGTCCGGCAGATTTAATTTTTTTGGCCACATCGCTCATTGCCAGGCGCATAACAGCTGTTTCGCTTTTTTGGTTGCGCTTCTCGCCACCGCCAAAACCAAACACGCGCACATTCGCTGAGGCTTTGTTGCCGGCACCGCTATCGGCAAACACCACCCGGCCGGATTGAACATCGACAATGCGAACATCCACGTTGGCGTGATAACCTCTTTTGCTAACATGGACGCCACCGCCGCCACCGCCGGCTTCACTCACGCCGAACTCTGTAATTGCACCCGTAATAATATAGTCCAAACCGATAAGCCGACCAATTTGCGCTGCTGTACTTGGGTCAAAGCGTCCTGATTGACCAAAGTCTTGCTCTTTCAGCACACTTTTCATTTGCTTGCGTTCGTAAACCTCGAAATCCGTTGACTTAACCAGCTCGGTGGTTAGCATGTCGGCGGCGAATTTACCAATATGCAAGTGCCAGCTAATTCGGTATGCAGCGCGATTTTCGAAGTCTACAATGCCGACTTTTGGTGCTGCCGATGACGGTGTAGCAAAAGCCAGAAGATAAAGGCAAGTAGTCACTAACAATGAAACAATGACCCGGTTTTTAAGCATTGGGGTACTCCTATCTTAGATTGTGTACATAGAAGTAATTATAGAGTTGATTACAAGGTGTGCATTATGTCGCTAGCCATCCATTGGCCTAGCCGATTAAGCTGCTTGCTACATAACAACAACCTTTATTCGTGAGATGAGAAAAGATGAAAATATTCCCTTTAATTTGTTTACTCCTTTTGCTTTCTGCTTGCACCTGTGTAAAACCTAGCGTCGGGTCATAGTCTGTTGCCTTGGTTAAATTAAATGCAGTGCAAAGTTGTAAAAAGTTAAGCACAACAAGCGTTTACGTAAAAAAGAAAGTAGGAGTCGTTACCAGAGGGAGTAAAAAAGTGGCGCTTGAATTGGTTACTTTAGGGAAAATACCGGGGGGAAATAAAAGGACATCCAAAAACTTTACAAAATAAACCCAATCCGCTAGAGTAGGCCAATGACTCAATCCAGAAAAACCCAAATTTCCCTCGAGGACACCGCCTTCTACCACTGCTATGTGCGCTGCGTCCGCAGAGCCTTC
>JAHQVY010000109.1 GCA_019634095.1 Cellvibrionaceae bacterium | reverse complement strand
TAGCTTTTTTATGCAAAATATTTGAGATCTGAAACCTCAAAGAACTTAAATGAAGCTGTAAAAGAGGCTGTGGGGAAACCCACAGCGCTTGCGTAAAACTGTATTAGGTAAAAACTGTATTAGATATTAGATATTAGATATTAGAAAGTTATCTTCGGGGAAATTTGGCGTCTTCGCTGATAATTAAAAGTTCGTCAATAATTATCGCTGCTTAGGCACAACCCTATAACCCCCCCCTATTTGCCCCCTCTTTCACCAAACACCACTAGCAGCAAAGCCAAGCATGTAAAACTTGGCCGAGCACTCGCAGCATGAGAATTTCGCGCGGCACGCACATGGTGAAGGCAGGGGCCAAGCGACCATTTAGGGCGCCTATAAATACGCCAAAGTCTAGACATCGACTGACGGGAAAGTATGGTCAAAAAACCAACCGAGGCAACCCAAGGACGAGCCAAAAACGCAAAAAGTTGGTTTTAAAAAAAGTGGTGCGGTCGGAGAGACTCGAACTCTCACACCTTGCGGCACTGGAACCTAAATCCAGCGCGTCTACCAATTCCGCCACGACCGCAACTTGAGGGGCTTGCCTGCTCACTTAAGTAAAACCTAGCAAGCTTTTGATTTACTTAGACAAATTAGCGTTTTCACACCCTTGCCACTATTGAAGCGACGCAATTGTGCCACAGACACTTAACAGCTTCAACACCTAAAATGCCGCGTCTCACAATTGCGCCCTCTAGCCGCCTATACCTAGCTATGCTGCTTAGTTTAAGCGTTCAAAAACCGTGGTAATACCTTGACCCAGGCCGATACACATGGTGGCCAAACCCAGGCTGGCGTCAGTATTTTGCATCACGCTCAGCAAAGTGCCAGAAATGCGCACCCCGGAACAACCAAAAGGATGGCCGAGGGCGATGGCACCGCCGTAGAGGTTAACTTTGTCTTCCATGGCATCCAAGAGCTTAAGATCTTTAAGCACCGGCAAGGCTTGCGCAGCGAAGGCTTCGTTGAGCTCTACCCGCTCTATATCTTCTATTTTCAGGCCGGCCAATTTGAGCGCTTTTTCGGTAGCAGGCACGGGACCGTAACCCATAATCGAAGGATCTACCCCCGCCAAAGCCATAGCGCGAATTTTAGCGATGGCCGACAAGCCGAGGGCTTGGGCTTTTTCATAAGACATAACCAACATGGCAGAAGCGCCGTCGGTGATTTGCGAGGAGCTACCGGCAGTGACTGTGCCACCTTTCGGGTTGAACACGGGCTTGAGATTAGCGAGAACCTCTGCCGTCGTTTCAGGGCGGATGGTCTCATCGGCTTCGATTAGGGTGGGCACGCCGTGCTCGTCGTGGCCAACGATGGGGAGCAACTCCTTGGCGAAGCCACCCTGCTCCGTAGCCGCCGCGGCTCGTTGGTGAGAGCGCGCGGCAAACTGGTCCATTTGCTCACGACCGATGCCGTGCAACAGGGCCAAGTATTCAGCGGTAATGCCCATGGAGGCAGCCGCTTTGGCAACCGACAAACCCAATGCTGGGTTGATATCGACACCCTCATTCATGTCGATATGACCCATATGTTCAACACCGCCCACCAAATACACATCGCCCAAGCCGGCCTTAATATTGGCCGCCGCGGAGTGCAGTGCCGACATCGACGAACCGCAAAGACGATTGATAGTTTGCGCCGGCACACTGTGGGGTAAACCCGCGCGCAACACGCTATTGCGTGCAATATTAAAGCCCTGCTCACCGCGCTGCATTACACAGCCCCACAACACATCATCTAACATCTCCGGTTGTATGGCGGTGTTTCTTTCGAGTAGTGCTTGCATTAAATAGGCGCTCAGGTCGTCGGCCCGCACATTTCTAAAACAGCCATTTTTCGAGCGCCCCATAGGGCTGCGGGCGTAATCGACGATAACGACGTCTCTGGGATCTAAGCTCATAATTTGGTTCCGCTGACTCTTCTGTTTCAAGTCGCCCCTCGACTGCATGCCATTTAAGCGCAGTGGAGGGCGCCAATTCATTTATTTGAAAATTTAACTACAATATTTTTTGCCGTCTTTAGCGCGTTGAAGCATGCCTTCAGTTGGCTGATACAGCTTACCCAAGCTGGCGTACTTACCGGCCTCGGCAATAATATTATCCAGGCCAAAAGTATCCATCCAACGAAACACGCCGCCACGGAAGGGAGGAAAGCCCAAGCCGTAAATCAAGGCAATATCGGCTTCTTCTGGGGTAGCCACGATGCCATCCTCCAGGCAACGCGCCATCTCTGTGGCCATTGGCAACATCATACGCAACACCATTTCCTCTTCCGAGAATGTTTGCGTAGCGCTAACGTGGGGTTTTAGCAGTTGATAGCTTTCATCGCTGGGCAGTTTTTGCGGCTTGCCTTTTTTGTCGGGCTGGTAGCTGTAAAAACCGATGCTGTTTTTCTGGCCAAAACGCTCCGCCTCAAACATAACATCGGTGGCCGTTTTAAAACTTTTGCCCATGCGATCTGGGTAGGCATTGGCCACCACCGACTCACAATGCACACAGGTGTCAATGCCAACTACGTCGGCTAAATAGGCGGGGCCCATGGGCCAACCCCAGCGCTCCATGGTTTTATCTAGCACTTGGAAATCGGCGCCGTCGCGCAGCAGCATGGCAAAGCCGGCAAAATAAGGAAACAATATACGGTTAACCAAGAAGCCCGGGCAGTCGTTAACCACCACCGCTTTTTTACCCAGCGCCAGGGCATAGGCCACCGTGGCAGCAATGGTTTCATCTGAGGATTTCGCACCGCGAATCACTTCCACCAAAGGCATGGCGTGTACGGGGTTAAAAAAATGCATCCCGCAGAAATTTTCTGGGCGCTGCAGCGACTCGGCCAATAGACTAATAGAGAGGGTCGATGTGTTGGAACACAACACCGCGTCGCTGGCAATGTTCTTTTCCACGTCCGCAAGCACACGGTTTTTCACCGTCAAGTTTTCCACTACAGCTTCCACTACAATGTCCACCGTGTCGAAACCCTCATAACTCAAACTCGGCGTAATCCGAGTCAGCACCGACGCCATATCCGCAACTTTCATACGCCCGCGATTCACTTGCTTGGTTAACAATTTTGTGGCTTCGGCAATCCCCAAATCCAAGCCTTCTTTAACAATGTCCTTCATAACAATAGGCGTGCCTTTGCGCGCGCTTTGATAGGCAATGCCACCCCCCATAATGCCGGCACCCAAGACCGCGGCTTTGCCAAGCGGCTTAGTCGCGCCTTTGGCCAGCGTCTTGGCTTTTTTAACCAGCATTTGGTCGTTTAAGAATATCCCCACCAGAGACGAGGCAACGTCGCCTCCTGCCAACTCCGCAAAGGCTTGGGTTTCGGCAGCCAGCGCCGCCTCCCGATCCAGCTTGTGGTGCGCCTGCATAGTTCGCAAAGCTGTCAGCGGGGCCGGGTAATTTCGGCCCGCCTTGGCTTTAACCAAGGCCTCGGCACTCCCAAAAGCGAGCAGGGATTCGGTGTCGTTAATGGTCATGGGCGATGTTTTTTGCTTGCGCTTGGCCAGATAATCCAATTTACCCGCCCGCGCTTGAGCCAGAATGGCGAGCGTCGCTTTGCGCATCATATCGGGCTCAACCACTGCATCGGCCAGGCCCACCTTCAGACTCTCTGCGCCCGATTTTTCTTTGCCGGTGGCAACCCAATCGATGGCCACATCTATACCCGCGATACGCGGCAACCGCACTGTACCGCCCCAACCCGGCATAATCCCCAACTTGGTTTCGGGAAGACCCACTTTCGCCTGCGTCGACATCACTCGATAATCGCAAGCAAGGCAAACCTCATAACCGCCCCCCAGTGCGTAGCCGTTAATTTCAACGACCGTGGGAAAGGGGAAATCCTCCAAACGATTAAAGCACTCGTTGTTTTTCAGGAGGTGACCTTTAATCGCTTCCTCTCCCTTTAAGAATAGAGGTTTAAACTCCAGGATATCGGCACCGACAATAAAAGCCGGCTTGGCACTGGTTAGTATCAGCCCACCGACATTCGCGGCTTTAGAGAGTTCGACCAGAGCTTGGTCAAGTTCATCCATGGTTAAAACACTAAACTTGTTTACCGATTCGCCTTGCAAATCAAACACAAGCTCAGCAATTCCGTCTTCAATTAATTTGAGAGTGATTGCTTTACCTTGGAATAACATTTTCTCTCCGATTTTGATATTTAATAATAAGCTAGCCCAACTGCAGGGTGTTGCCTTAACAAAAAACCCGCGGGCGATTTGCCGCAAGCCAATTAACCACCACGACGCTCGCTAAATGACACACAAATAACCACGCAGTCATCCTTGGTTGGATTGACAAAAGCATGGGAGCGATGTAATGAAAAATGAAAACCCTCCCCCGGACCTAAATTATAGGCAATCCCGTCGAGTTTAAGGCGCAAACCGCCAGATACAACAATGCCACCCATAAAACCCTTACGCAACATCCACTCAGAAGAAATTCGCGCGCCAGCTGCGTAGGTCTGCCGCGCGAGGTAAACCCCATCGCGCTTTGCCTCTAGCAGCGGCATGATTTCGTTGGTAGTACCATCTTTAATTACTTTCACAAAGTCGGAGGCACGGAATACCGGAGGGCTCAATTCCAGTGAATCGGAGAAAAACTCCTGTAGGGTCATCGGCAGGGCCCGCAGGATTTTCTCCAACGACGCAATCGAAGGACTCACTTTACTCTGCTCGATCATCGATAAAGTGCTGTTGGTAATTTCAGCACGTCGCGCTAGTTCGCGCTGCGATAAGCCATTTTTTTTTCGGACTGCTTGCAAACGCTCTCCGATGGTATCGCTAACCAGCGATACGGGGGTTTCCAAAATGTCGGTTTCGTTACTGGGAGATTCGCTCATTTACAGGTTCCACTTCTGCCACCCAATACTGGGCATGCATGACTGAGATCGCGAAGATTAACACCTTAAGTATACCGCCTGAAATAAGTCTTTTTGTCGACGAGCGCCGCAGTTTTACTTGCCTACCAAACGTACTCACACTAAAACCCGCAGCCAAGCAGCCTTTGACAAGCATGCAAGCGGCAACGCATCAAGCTATTTCGCGATGGTGAAACATTAATTAACGATTCAATTTTATCGCAAATTCAGAAATTTACCCGCTATAGGTCAGGGTGCCAGGCAGAAAAATCTTTGCAGACCGGTCTCCCCCCAGTACAGCGCTCAATTGAGCTATGCCCACAGTTAGTCAGGGGAAATGGGGGCTGGCCTTTAGCAAGCTAGAACTCGTCGTCATAGCCTTCAGTAAGATTAAGCTTGATAGGCTGGCAAAAGCCCGGCAACTCGAGCGAGTCGGTGCTTATTTTTATTGATTCTTCGGCTATCATCGCCTGGCCGAAAGCGTAAATAGGTGAATACTGTGCTTTGTCGGCCTCCGCCACGTACTTTGCACTGCGCTCTCGGGTGGTGTCCCGCTTTTGCCGGTAGGCAGATATACGCAGTTTACCGTAACGCTTACCCAAAAAGCCCTCGGTGACCTCGGGAGAAAAAACCGCCGCCGATGCGTTGTTGCCGCCAAAGCCTTTCGAGTTGAGAAAAGCCACCTGACAGTTCTGCACACCCAGGTTTTGATCCTCGCGGCTTATCTGCAGGCGTTGCGCATAAACATCGTCGGCAAGCCCATCAATGGTTTTAATGCCCGGCAACAGCCCCTGAGCAAATACGCCCAGCGAGCAGGCTAACTGGTCGCCACTGGCGGCCCCCAGGGAATGCCCCAAATAGGCTTTAACCGCCGCAACCGGCCATTGTCGGATGCCAAAAGCCTCTGCGATACAATCGAATATCCGCGATTCCGTGACCCGATTCTGTGGTGTACTGGAGCCGTGGGCTTGCAAAAAGCTGCGCTGCTGCACCGCCTCATCACCCAGTAAACTGCGGGCCAAACCGACCGCTTTGGCCAGGGTGAGGTAATTCCCCGCCCCTGGCGACGAAATAGATTTTTTCGGGCCATCGGCATTCACGTACACACCCGGCACGGCACCGTATACATCAGCGCCCAGCTCGAGAGCCAAATCATCGGCCATT
>JAHQVY010000014.1 GCA_019634095.1 Cellvibrionaceae bacterium | reverse complement strand
GAGAGGAATAGTTGCACTTATACCCAACGCGTTTGAGAGTTAGGTGTTAGGCGTGCGCCAATTTTTGTTCTTGGCAAGGCGGTACTCACAGGGATGTGAGGTATTAGGGCAACGCAGGAGCAGTTGCCGAGACAACGCACAATAGCCATTTTATGTAAGGCGGAGCAACACCGCCAAGGGCACTTAGGGGCGTGCTCATGAGGCCTAAATCTCAAGTGTTTTGGGTATATTATCCCGACAAAATGAAAGGATACCTACCCTGCTTCAAACCCTGAACCGGAAGGAACCCAGTGGCGAGCGTTTAGGAAAATTGTCACAGCAGGTTGGAAGCAGGGATTATCTTAAATTAATCAGTTGGATCGTAGCGAGCGGGTGTAAGGTATCGCAATCAGAGTGGATTTTTTGGACTTAGCGTTATAAGCACATAAAAAATACGGCTTTAGCAGCAACGCCCAGCAACACACAAATATACCCGTGAAAATGGCACGGTTTTATTTTTCAGTACAACTAACACTCAACTCAATCGCACGCCGCGCATTAGTTTTTGCGTTTTTCTCAAAAAAATAATCTCCGCTTGCGATAATATACGAGTCTCGCGTATCGGCGCTTTACAGTTCTGCACCCTTAGCGTTTGAGATTTAGGTGTTAGCAGTGCGTCAATTAAGGCTCTTGGCAAGGCGTTTTTTCGGGGTCCAAAACAACAAGCGCAAAAATGGGCGTGCTCATAACGCTAAAACTCAAGCACTGCGATTAAAACACATCCACCTTTAAATTCATTCCAGGTCAATAACACCGAATTTGGTGTCGCATGCGGCAATCTAGGATATTTATTTTGCTACTCTCGAACACGCTTAATTGAGGTAAATACTCAAGAATAATTTTGTTTAAAAATGCAATAAAATGCACTATCAATATATTGACTAAAATATCAATGATTCGCTTAAAAAATCATAGATTGATTTGCGAAGCTAACCACAATTCAGAATGAGCTTCAAAAAAAAATCTCTAAATAGTCCATTTTGGCGTCGACTTATGGGCCGCGCTCAGATAAGTTTGCACTCCCTGGTATTTGGGTAAATGTTTAGTCACATTAAAACCAAGTCCTCGACACTTTTTTTATTGACGACCTATAACCATTCAACCGGGTAGTGCGTCGCCGCATTCGTGCAATCAACCTTACAAAGGGCAATAAGCCGCAGATCCGCCTACATTTATGCTTCAACTCAGTCAAAACGGAAACACAAAACTCTTTCGCAGGTCACAGTTAATGGTTCAATTTGCGTTAGTCTTATTCTTAGCTATTGGTTTAGCCGCCTGTGGTTCTGATTCGAGTCCAGACACCGACGATGAATCTGCCAGCGGCAGTGAGAGCAGCGCTACCGGAGCAAATCCGGGCGATAACACTGACAACGCCAGTGGCAGTCCAAATTCCAGCAGCGGCTCATCACCCAGCGATGGCCCCTCAACATCCTCCGGTGGTCAACCCGCCACGGACCCAAATTTGATTCACCACTATGCCTTTGAGGATATTGACGACGATACCGCACACGATAGCGTCGGAGGTGCCGATGGCGCACTCTATGGCGCGGCAACCACCGAGGGTAAATTCGGCCAAGCGCTGCGTTTTTCTGCCGGTAATAACAACCAAGTTGACCTGGGCAATCTGGATGTTGAAGCCAGCGCAGTTACCCTGTCTGCCTGGATAAAACCAGATTCTTTTGGCAGCAATGGCGATGGCCGGGTTATTTCTAAAACCGTCGGCCAAGCCGAGGGTGACCATAGCTGGATGCTAAGCAGTATCCGCAGCGGCGGCGAACATCGCTTGCGCATACGCCTGCGCACCGGTGCCAGCACCAAAACCGTTATCGCCAACTCGGGAAACCTGCAAATAGGTATGTGGCAGCATGTGGCGGCCACTTACGATGGTCAAACAGTGCGCCTGTTTTTGAACGGTGTCGTTGTGGGCTCATCGTCAGAAATCAGCGGTTTAATCGACGTCAATCCCGGGGTTAAAGCAGCCATTGGCAACAACCCCACCGGCGATAAAAGCTTCGATGGCGCAATCGATGACGTACGCATTTACCGCATTGCACTGGAAGTTACTGAAGTCGCATCGATCTTCAGCAGCCCCTCCGGTGAACCGGCCTACGGCATTGGCAACAGCTCCTCTAGCTCAAGCTCGGGCAGCTCCGGTGCGGCGAGTTCTTCGTCTACATCCTCCAGCTCATCCTCCGGCGCAATCGCAGAGCCGGCAATACCGCAACAATTTAGCCCCAGCTACAGCTGCCCCAACCCCAGCAGCTACGGCAGCGCACAAAACGTGCAGCGCCGCCTCTCGCGCAGAGAAATTATCAACAGCTTAACAACCCTCTTCGGCAAGCCGCTAATTGACGATGCTCGGATAGAGATAGAGTCACTGCCCCTAGAGATAAACCCCACCCACCCGGAGAAATTCAGTCCGGTACTCACTCCCTCGCACCTCAGCGCCATGAACGTCATCGCGGGGCGATTGAGCAAACTGGCCGTTAACGACTCGGCCTTTATTGGCAAATATACCCAGACCGCTTGCAGCGATCTAAATAGCGCCGCTTGCGTGAAACAAATCGTAGAGAATTTTGGTTCACGCGCTCTGCGTCGCCCACTTACCTCAGCGGAAGTAAATACATATATGGATCGCTTTGCCAGCGATGAGGATGTCAATGCAGCAACCGTTATCCACGGGATTTTACTCAACGCTGAATTTGCTCTACTCGTTGAACAAGGCAATGAAAGTGGCGACCGCTTTCGGCTTAACAGCTTTGAAGTGGCCTCGCGAATCAGTTTCCGCACCATTAATAGCATCCCGGACGACACCCTGTGGCAAGCCGCCATCAACGGTCAACTCAATAACCTAGAGCAAGTGCGTGCCCAGGTGGTGCGGCTATTTGATACTGAGGCCGGCCGCGAGTATATCCGACAGTTTTTCCGCGATTGGCTAGAAGTGAAACCCAGCACCGATGTGGGCGTATCTGAAAGCTACCGCAACGGTATCGTAGTGAAAGACCTCTATGCCGATGCGCTGCAGGATTTCGATAAATTCGTCGACTATATCGTGTGGCAAAAACGCGGCAACCTGGAAGATTTGTTTCTCGACGCCAGTGTTTTCCCACAAACCGAAGCCTTAGCGGCCATTTATAACGTGCAAAGCCAGGGCGATGGCCAACCGCAAATTGCCGGCAGTACACACCGAGGTATTTTGTTGCGCGCAGCTCCCCTGATTCGCGGCAGTAACCTCACGCCTATCATTCACCGCGGTGTCATGATACGTCGACGCTTTTTATGTGATTCGCTGCCCTCCCCCGGCCAGGATGTCATTAACTCGCGGGAAAATGGCGATCCAAATGAACTGGACCACACACTGCACAGCAATCGCGTGGTAGTGACCAACCTCACCAAGGCTGAGACCTGTATGGGCTGCCACAGCCTAATTAACCCCCTGGGTTTCGCACTGGAAGGCTTCGACTCCCTGGGTCGTATGCAAGTGGTCGAGCGCGTGTTTTCCGAGGACGACGAACTTATTACCAGCCACAGCATTGATGATGTCGCTCCCGAACCTAGAATAGAAACCGGCATCAACAATACCTTGGGCGGCAGTGAGGGCTTGCTCGATGCAATGCTGGCGGGTTCAAAACTGAAATCCTGTTTTGCAACGCAAATTTACCGCTATCAGCACCTAGCCACCGAACAGTTTGACGACGGCTGCTCGCTCAGCGAGAGAGAAAATCTGGTTGCTGCACGCAATGGCAGTTTGGTGGATGCATTTATTTTAAATGTGGCCAATGAAGATATCTTTTGGAGGGCGAACAACTAATGTCTTTTCCAGTAAAAACACTGTCGCGACGACAATTTCTCATTGGACTCAAAGCAGCATTAATACCCATGCCATTTCTGCCCTCTTTAGTGAAGGGCGCTCATGCACAAACAGGCAGCGATCGCTTAAATTTTGTATCGGTGCGCTCAATCTACGGGCAACTGCCGCAAATTTTCTACCCCGATGAGCGCCCTACCCAGCGCATCGACGAGCACGCCTACTATCGCGCCTTTAGTCAGGGCGAAACCATCTCAGATATTATCAATAGCAGCTTTAAGCCAGTGGCCCACAAGCTGAGTTTACTGCAAGGGGTGGATTGTTCCTGGGGCGGCCACAACCACTCGACCATGCTGGCGCCGAGCCGTTACAATGGCGACTTCGGCGACCCGGAACAAGGCACTTCGTTGGATGAAATTATTGCCCGCTCCTCGCTGTATCCAGTCACACCGGCACAGCGCATTTTACACCTCGAACCCCATCGCGAGGGCTGGGGTTATTCCTGGTACAACGGAACCCGCCAGCCCTACGACGCGAATATGGACTCCCTAAAATCTAAATTATTCGGTAGTGGATTTAACACGGGCGACGGGAGCGGCGGCGTCGATGCAAATACCCTGCAAGCACTCAAAGCGGTGGATATCGCCAAACCCGCCTACGACAGCTTGCGCCGCAGTAACAAAATGAGCCAGGTGGATCGAGATCGCCTCGGCGACTACCTCGACATGCTCTCCGATCTCGAGGGCAAGCTCGCAAGCCAGCGCAACTTATCTACCTGCTCGCCCCCCAATATTGACACGTCCACCAAGGTGGGTGAGCACGACGCTTCGACCGATCTTCTTATTGCGGCATTGGTGTGCGGCATGACCAAAGTGGCTTCAATTTCCATGGCAACTTGGGGAGCCTTGGCCGGAGAAAACGGCGCCGACTTCCACTCCCCGTCTCACTGGACCTATGAAAATGCGCACGCAAAGAGCAACCCTTTTGGCAACGACTACTTAATTGATGCCCGCGGTTCCTCGCGAGAAGCGAAGTATTTGCGCATGTATTCCTACGTGGCCAACAGAGTGGGTGAAATGATGAGCAAAATGGACTCGGTCATTGAAGCCAACGGAAACACCTTACTCGACAATAGCATCGTTTATTGGGGCAACGAGCAATCGGGCAGCTCGGCTCACGGCTATCAGTCCATGCCGATTGTGGTAGGTGGCACCGCCCACGGTCAATTCACCCCCGGTTATTGGGATTTCACCCACAAACCCCACCTATTTTACGCCGGTCGCAAAGATATTCACCCCGCAGTAGGTACGGTGCCTTACACCAATTTTCTGGTAACCCTGGGCCACGCCTTGGGCCTGCAACAGAGTGAGTGGGAGGCCCACAATAACAGTGGGGCCGGCTTCGGCGAATTCAGAATACATCGCTACTCCTATAACGACGGCCCTAACTCTCGGGAGGGAGCGCAGATTTATGCCCCCTTCTTCGATAGTGACGCCGGCAAGCGCAAAACCGTACCCCACTGGTTTAACAAGGCCTAAAACTTAAACCCTACGGGCCTGCACAGATATTGGCCCGTAAATATACCGATCTATAAAAATAGCAAGGTCACATGTGTGCTGCGCTGCAAGTACTAAAGCCGCAGCGCCTACAACTCTCTACAACAACGCGGCGTCGCCGGAGTTGCTTCTTTTCTTTAACCTAAATTAATCAGTTGGATCGTAGCGAGGGCGTTCAAGGGGCTGAAATTAGAGTGAATTTTTTAACTTTTGTGGCAAATTCGTAGCTACTCTACGGGTGCAGCCGCAAAATTGAAAAAACGGCTTAATTTCAGTTCATTGGGCGTCCGCAGTAGATTCAAATGATTGATTTAGGATGCTCAAAAACCGGTGGTGTTGGATGCCTTTGCCGGCCAATCCTATGCCGACCCCAGTACCCGCAAAGACAAATCGTCACCCGCAGTCCTCAGCTGGTACCAATGGGTGAAACAAAACGCTCGCGTGCAAAGCTCCAAACACACGATTACAACCGCGGGTGTGCACCGCTTAAAAATTTGGATGGTGGACCCAGAGATTGTGCTGGAAAAAGTTATTCTCCGTCGCGACGCTTTACAGGCCAGTTACTTCGGGCCTCCCGCATTACTGCCCTAGCCCGAATAGTTCACCCGTACCCTAGTTATCGCATAAGCGCTAGCGCAATAGTTCCGAGGCGGTACGGGTAACATTTGAGGCGGATTCAACAATTTCTTGCATCACTTTATTCGCTTGACCCAGTTGGCGATTACCCAGCGCAACGCTATCGCTCACCTTCGACATTTGGCCTGCAGCAGTGCTTGATAGCACTTTATTTTCACTCACCACAGTTTCAATTTCAGTTGTCGACTGGGAAGTGCGGCTGGCCAGCTGCCTGACTTCATCGGCAACCACGGCGAAACCGCGCCCCTGTTCCCCCGCTCTGGCAGCTTCAATAGCTGCGTTAAGCGCTAGCAAGTTGGTCTGATCGGCAATACTGCTGATGGTAGACACTATCGCAGAAATACTCCCAGACTGATCATTGAGTTTTTCGAGAATCTGATTAGAGGCGGCAAAATCCTCGATAATCTTATCGGATAAGGTCAGGGATTGGTCGAGTAACTTGACCCCCTCTTGCGCGATGTGCATGGTTTCTTTGGCGCTGGACACAGACAATTCTGTCGCTCGAATAAAAATATTGCGCTTGTTCACCTGCTCGGTGACATCTGTTGCCACTTTTAAAATTTTAAAAACGTTGCCGTCTGTGTCGAAAATCGGGTTGTAGGTTGCCTCTAGCCAAAGGTCTTCCCCTTGCAGTGTGCGCCGATGGAACAAACCCTGTTTGTGCTTACCCGAGGCGAGCTCCTGCCAAAACTGCGGGTTTTCGCGGTAAAAGTCATCGAAGCAAAATATGCGGTGATGCTGCCCTGAAATTTGCTCCAGACGCCCGCAAACCGCACGCAAGAAATTATCATTCGCCGAGAGAATGTTACCTTTGGGGTCGAATTCGATCACTGCCGAAGAGCGGTTAATTGCGTCGTACACGCTTTGCACCAAGCGACTATTCAAAACCTGCGAGGTCACGTCGGCGGCGATTTTGCTTATCGACACCACGCTTCCCGCTTTGTTTTTAACCGGAATATAAGTCGCCTCTAGCCAGATATATTCACCGCTGTGCTTTATTCGCTTAAAGGTACCGCGCTGCGACTCCCCCCGAGCTAGGCTTTGCCAAAAGCTGTGGTAATCCACTGAATCGACATAATCTCTGCAACAAAATATGCGGTGATGCTGACCAATAACTTGTTCGCGCAAATAGCCCGTGGTGGACAAAAACAAATCGTTGACGGAGAGGATATCACCTTGTGGACTGAAGGAAATGGTGGCGACACTTTCCCTGAGCGCACTCACCAAATCGCGATCGGCCTGCAGTGCTTCTTGCGCCAGCTCAAGTTGACGAAGTTTGGATTTATTCCGAAACATTTTACTTTTCTCGAACCAGCGCCGCTGTTTATTTCCACAAATTGTTTCTAGACGAATAGTACCTAATCTATACCCAAAACACTTGAGATTTAGGCCTCATGAGCACGCCCCTAAGTGCCCTTGGCGGTGTTGCTCCGCCTTCAATAGAATGGCTATTGTGCGTTGTCTCGGCAATTGCTCCTGCATTGCCCTAATACCTCACATCCCTGTGCATATCGGCAATTGCTCCTGCATTACCCTAATAAGCTACATCCTTGTAGCTATGCGTTGCCCTAATACCTCACATTCATGTGAATACCGCCCGGCTAAAAACCTTAATTGACGCATTCCTAACACTTAAATTTCAAACGCTACGGGTATAAAAAGTACATAATTAGCTAGCCAGGGAGTGTTTAACTCCCAGCCCCTACACCACCTATCAAGTGGCTCCACAATCGTCGGTTCCGTAGCCGTAGTGAAACTCAACCCAGCGATATCGAAGGCAATAATACCCTTTTTTTAGCTGCAGCCCCAGGGATGCCGGGTAAATAAATGAATGGGGAAAATGCCTGGGCTAACTTAGATTCTGCATTTTAACCAAGAAGGTGCTTAGTAGTTGCATAATTTTTAGAGTTCTTCGAGCTGCGAAAAATTAAGGGCTGAACTTCGCCAGATTTTTTTTGGGCTTGTTCATGAGCATCCTGAATGGCTTGGTCGACAAGCCAACGGTTTGATGATTTTGTGCATACCGGATCAGCTTGCGTAGGGTCTCCGGTAAATAAAAAGGCTTGGCAGCGACAGCCTCCAAAATCGTTGGCTTTTTCTTCGCAAGATCGACAGGGTTCTGGCATCCAATCAAAACCCCGAAAACGATTAAAGTCAGCGCTGTTGTACCAAATATCTTCGATGCTTGCGCTCTTTACATTCGGAAGCTGCATGCCGGGTAACTCCCGCGCAACTTGACAGGGTAATGCTGTGCCATCTGGAGTTACGGTTAGAAAAACTTTGCCCCAGCCGTTCATACACGCTTTGGGTCGCTCTTCATAATAGTCGGGAACAACATAGTATATTTTCATTTTATCTTGCTGGCGCGCACGATATTGTTGCACAACGTTTTCTGCAGATTCTAGCTGTTGTTTTGTTGGTAGTAGCTGGTTGCGATTTGCCTTTGCCCAACCATAATACTGGACAGTAGCTAACTCGACATAATCCGCATTGAGTTGTTTGGCTAAATTTAGCATATCGTCAACTTGTTCTATATTGTGACGATGAATGACAAAGCATAGCACCATGGGGTAACCAGCATTCTTTACTGCCTTGGCCATATCTATTTTTTTCTGAAAAGTGTGTCGACCCGCGATAAAATTATTTATTTCCTCAGAGCTGGACTGAAAACTAATTTGAATATGATCGAGCCCAGCGTGTTTTAATGCGATGACTTTTTCATTATTTAAGGGAATGCCGGAAGTAATTAAGTTTGTATAAAAACCCAGATTTCGTGCATAGGCGGTCAGTTCAATTAAATCCTTGCGAAGTAAAGGTTCGCCGCCGGAAAGGCCTAACTGGGTTACACCCAATTCCCTGGCTTGCCTAAACACATTCTTCCAGTCTTCGGTACTTAAATCACTTTTAATTTCAGAAAAATTCAAGGGGTTAGAACAATATGGGCAATGCAGTGGACAAGCGTATGTGAGCTCAGCCAAGAGCCATAAAGGACCATCTATAGCATTAGATACATTATAGCTGACATGAGGAGTGTCACCCGATTGTAATCCAGTCATTACTCTTCGCCTCGTGTAGAAATTCACAAACATCTCCCTCTAAATCAACATCACCGTAAGAGT
>JAHQVY010000108.1 GCA_019634095.1 Cellvibrionaceae bacterium | reverse complement strand
TTTATAACACTAATAATCCTAAATAAATCAGTTGGATCGTAGCGAGGGCGTTCAAGGGGCTGAAATTAGAGTGAATTTTTTAACTTTTGAGGCAAATTCGTAGTCACTCTGCGGGTGCAGCCGCAAAATTGAAAAAACGCTTTAATTTCAGTTCATTGGGCGTCCGCAGTAGATCCAACTGATTAATTTAGGATTATTGGGGCTAGGGTACCTAAACTAATCCAGCTCAAATGCCGCATTCACTTAATCCGCATTAACCTTAGAAATCCGCTTTGAGCGATGACAATAAAAGGGTTCGCGATTGTAGCGTTCTGCATCGTTGAAGTCGCAAAGTTTAGACAGAGAAATTTGTCGATGGGATAGGGCTGAGGCAATAATTTGCAGGGTAGGGAGGTCGCGAGGGCGGTGGGTCGCTGTTTGTAAATTGAGTCGTTTGATTGTTGGCGGCTATCGGCGAGATCGGCAAGGCGGAGTTCGCACTCAGCAAACTACGGAGTGTTTTTTATGCCGTTGACAATCAGGTAAACAATACCCACCAAAATAAACACAAAGAGCATGGTAAAGATAAGACCGGCTACGATATAGGGGACTACGCTAGAATTCGAAAAATCTTCTTGTCTATTTTTATCGCTCTGTACACCGAAGGCTGCTGCTAGGGTAGATTTCATAATGCCGATGAAGCTTGGCTTGTTGTGTTTCTTATTCATTTTCGTGAATTTTTCTCCAGATTATCTTTCGAGGCGCTGCGATTGAGTGTTGCAGTTGTATACTCCTATTGCCGACACACGCTTCAAAATCTTCGGAAATTTCCGCAAAACTCAGTGGCTCGTCGCCACCGGGTTGCCCGCTAACTCCTACCCATGCGTCTCGTGCATTGTTTTTCGCAACGTACAAGCATTTATCTGCGAGGTCAACCACTTGCTCCCAGGAGTAAGACATGGGCGCATCTTGGTAGAATGGGAACACCGAATAACCGATGGAGCACGTTTTGCGTATCGATGGGCCGTCATCAAGCTCAAACGCTTCGGAGGCGACAACTTTTCGGAACCGCTCCGCCAAATGACTGGCTTCTTCTCTTTTGCAAAACCTGACTACCACTAAGAATTCTTCGCCGCCCCAGCGAATTAAATAGTCGGATTCGCGGAATACCTTGCGTAGACGCTGCGAAAATTGTTTTATGATTTTATCGCCGGTGGCATGCCCATAGGAATCGTTAATCGATTTAAAGTGGTCGATATCGATAAGCATAAACAGTAGGTTCGCTTCTTCTGGGTAGCCGCCAGGGTTTTTTTGATGATAACTACGTAAACAAATAGCAATGTCTGGCTCAATATTTTTGATGAGATGTCGACGATTCAGCAGGCCGGTCAGGTGGTCTGTGTAACTGGCTAGTTCGAGTTGAGTATTTTGGGCTTTGAGTTGCTCGAGTATTTTTGCTTTAGAAACTGCAGACACCGCATGGGAGCGCAATTTTTTCAAATTGTTAATATCATTTTCGCTAAATCGATTGTCACTTTCTTTGCCCGCTAATACGATAAGCCCAGAAATCTCTGAGTCGATGCGGATTGGCAGCACCAAGATATGTTTGGGTTTTGTTTTGCAGCGCTCAAATATTGGTAGCTGTTCCGGGTCTACTGCCAGCACTTCAATTTCCGGCGAGTTTGACAGATTGAGAATGGGGCGAATTAATTCGCTTTCAGTGACTTGCTCATCAAAACGGCACACCGTGAGCGCCTCCCCGGCTGCCGATATCAAACGGAATGTCTGAGAACTGTCGCTTTTTAAGAAAAATGCTGCATATTCAGAGCTCTCCAAAAGTGAAAGCGTTTGCTCTAGCAGTACGTTTGTCAGCCCTTCTAGGGAGTCTTCGCGGTTAATTTGGTTGACAATATTGTCGAGACGCTCTAGTTCCTGGTGGGCTTGGCGTAAAGTGTTGGTGCGCTCTTCCACCAGCGATTCGAGGTTGCGGGTGATATTAAGAAGTTGCAGATGGGTTTTAACCCGCGATAGTAACTCGTTTTTCGATACCGGTTTAATAATAAAATCGTTGCCGCCGGAAACAAAACCGCGCACTAAATCCGATGCTAGATGCTTGGCGGTGACAAAAATAATGGGCAGTTCATGCACCGATCGGCTCATGCGAATGCGGGTAGCCGTTTCGTAGCCGGTGATTTTTGGCATCATAATATCCAGCAAAACCAGGTCGATGGATTTATCGGTTTTTATAAGCTCCAGGGCCTTGAAGCCGTCGGCAGCTTCCGATATGCGGTATTCGTGCAATGCGAGTTGGCTCACCAATACCTGACGATTGACTGGATCGTCGTCCACTACCAGCACGTGAAACTGGCTCGTGTCCAGATTGGGTGAGCTGGTCACCAACTCCTCGTTGACGCTCTCCTGATCGATGTCGATAACTTTATTGATACTGGTACCGTGGTCTTCTGCGACCGGCAAAGTGCTTTCATTGGCGATGGGTAAAGTGAAGCTAAACGTTTTACCCTGGCCGGCTGAGGTATAGGGGTCTACGCTGATTTCTCCGCCGTGAAGTTCGATCAGATTTTTCGCAATGGTCAGTCCCAAACCGCTACCTTCAAATTCTCGCGAGGCGTCGCTGGAGGCTTGTGTGAACGAATCAAATATTTTATCGGCTTGATCGTTCGGGATGCTGATGCCGGTATCCTCTATGGATATTTTAAGAAAGGGGCCGCTACTTAAGGCCGAGACCTTGACATGGCCGTCGCTGGTAAATTTTATAGCGTTGCCAATGAGGTTATACAAAATTTGTTGTAAGCGGTCTTCGTCGGCTTGGACGAAGGGTAGATTTGGGGGGATATCACTAAGGAGCTTCAGGTCTTTTTTCTCCGCCAAGGGTGACATCATAGTGATTATTGAACGGCAGATAGTATTGACATCGACTTTTCGCTTGGTTAAGCGCAAACCTTGAATTCTTATTTTTGAAAAATCTAAAATGTCGTTGATCAATCCGGAGAGGCGTCGACTGCTGCTTGCAATCATTTTCAGGTGATTGCGATTTTCCTTGGAGTACTCTTCGAAATGCTCATCAATTAGCGATTCGGTTAGTCCAATAATGCCATTGAGTGGTGTTCGTAACTCGTGGGATATATTGGCAATAAACTCGTCCTTAATACGGTCGAGAGATCTTAATCGTTCGACTTTTTGTTGCTCGGATAAAAATCGTCGGCGCTGGCGGATAATAAACAGGTATACTAATAAGGCGAAGGCTGTTAGGTACAAACCAAATGCGAGAGGCGTCATCCACAGGGGGGGATTAATAATTATGGCTATGGATGTTTCGCGGTCGTTGCCGACATCGTCCTCATTGGCGCCGCGAACACGAAACTCATATTTGCCGGGGTTCAAGTTGGTATAGGTGGCCGATCGTTGATTGCCAGCGTCGATCCATTTGTCGTCAAAGCCATTCAATGTATACTGGTAGCGATTGCGATGAGGGTTAACGTAGTTGAGCGCTGCAAATTCGAAGGTAATCATGGATTGCTTGTGGTCGAGTTCGATTTGTTCGCTCAAGCTAATATCTTTGCTTAATGGTGAACCTGCACCGACTTTGACCGATTTGTTGAATATTTTTAGATCGGTTAAATACACTGCTAAATCGGCGTCGTCGGCTTGTATTTGCTCGGGCGTAAACACAGTTAAACCCTGCGTGCTACCCAGGTAGAGCTCGCCTTCTGGCGACAGATAGCTGGCGTTTCTGTTGTGTAAATTTCCCGCTAGGCCATTGTCCTTGCTAAAGAATTTTATAGCTTCATTACTTGGGTTAAAATGTATCACGCCATCTAGGGTACTTAGCCAAAGCAGTCCCGATCGATCGGTCTGAATCGATGATATCGCAGTCGAGAGTGCGGTAAAATTTTCACCGAAATTAGTGAAGCCATCGCTCCGCGGGTTGTAGCGACTCAGGCCCAATTCCGAACCTACCCACAGTGTGCCATCGGCGTCGATATGCAGAGATAAGATATTGTTGTGAGGGATAGAATTTTTTTTGCCTCTGTTATAAAAATAGCGGGTGAATTTACCGCTTTCTGGGTCCAGGCGATTTAAGCCAAAGGGGGTTCCTGCCCAAATATGTCCCTCGCGGTCTTCGGCGATACAGCGTACAAAACGGTGGCTAATGGCATGATTATCGCGATCCTCTGGAAAATAGTTGGTTATTTCATGGGTATTGAGGTCGAGCTTGTCCAAGCCGCGATTTTCATAACCTATCCACAAATTGTTTTTTGAATCGGCGAGCAGTGACCAAATGTAATCGCCGGGGATGGCTTGTTTTTTGTCGCGATAGGTTTGGTATTTTGCAAAGGTTTTAGTTTGTGGGTCGAATATATTTAAGCCGCCAGACCAAGTGCCGAACCACTGTTTGCCCTGTTGGTCGATTTCAATTGCCAGCACCGCATTGGCGCTTAAGCTTTGGGGGTTTTCCGGTTGGTGGTAGAAGTGTTCAAAGCTTTGTGTTTTCGGATCGAAAAGACTCGCGCCACGCTCTGTGCCCACCCACACTTTGTGATCCAATGAAGCGTGTACATAGTCAATAACGTTACTTCTCAGCGTATCGTCTTTGCCGGGTATATTTTGATACGTTTTGAATGCGGTACTGCGAGAATTGACAAAATCGACACCAAAGGGGAATAGTGCAACCCAATAATTGTTGCTGTTATCTTGAAAAATTTCCCGGATATTATTGCTGCCAATACTGAAAGGGTTTAGCGGGTCTTCTTTAAAGTTGGCAAATTGATTGGTGTCTGGGTAATAAATGCTCAGGCCGGCATCGTCGGTGGCAATCCATAAATTGTTATTGTTGTCGAGCAGTAAACTCCATAAACGATTCTCCCGCTCGCTGCCGGAGCCAAAGAAATTAAACACCTTGGTGCCTGGCAGAAATTTGTATAGGCCGCGATCGGTCGCGAGCCAAAGGTTAGAGTTTCCGTCGCCAAGGATATCGCGAATGCTGCTGGAATCCGAGCTTGCAAGGTTTTCAGGGTAAAAGCGAGAGAAGGCGTTTGTGTCGCGATCAAAAAGATTTAGGCCGCCGCGTTGCGTGCCAATCCACAGCTGCTGCTTGTGATCCTCGTAAATTGACAGCACGATATTGTCGTCGATACTGCGCTTGTCCTGCGGGTCGTGCCGAAAACGCACAAAGTCTTCCGTTGCTGGATCAAATAAATCCAAGCCGTCTCGTGTGCCTAACCACAGCTTATGTTGGTGATCTTCAAAAATTTTGTATACGTCGTTAATCGAGGGGCTGCGGGCGTCATCATGATGATTGCGGTGCTGAGTAAAAGAGTTGGTTTCGCGGTGAAATTGATTGAGTCCGTGCGGGGTGGCTATCCACATGCGTTTTTGCGAATCTTCAATAATATCCCAGATAAAATTGTTGTTTATACTGCGGGGATCATTCGGGTCGTGCGAAAAATGTACAAATGAGATGCCATCGTAGCGGGCTAAACCATTGCTGCCACCGAACCAGATAAAGCCCATGTGATCTTGAAACACTGCATTGGTTTCGCCAATGGGCATTTGGTCTTGATTGATAATGTGCTCAAACTTTAGGCTTATAGGCTGAGCAAGGCCTTTGCTAGATGTCAAGGCAAGCAAAAGTGCAAGACATAGCCCTAAAGAAACGTTGTTTAGCTTTATTTGCAAGGTGCACATCTTTAATTATTGTTCGTGTCCCATCTCCCGGTCTTCAAGTCTACCAAAAAGTAGTCGAATAAACGCGTGGTGTTTCTTCTGTTCAATAGAAAAAAGCCCCGCAATTTTGCGAGGCTGTACAGCGTTTGCCTGTTAATCTAGGCACGCAACTCCCTGATAATTGCCCGGCGTATAACCTGCTATAAAGCCAAATTGCAGTGATTGGCCGGGAGCTAGGAGTTGGTTGTAGCTCAGGCCTTGCGCTTGCAAGAGGGCTCCACTGCGCGTCAGGTTTGCCGACCAGCTGTTGTTGATAACATCTTCGCTACCAATGCTCAAGCTGACTTGCCAGGGGTTGATGGCGGAGGAACTGTTGTTGGTGACTGTGACCGTAGCTTGATAGCCACTACCCCAATTATTAACCTGGACACTGCAATCAACTGGGCCTTCGGGTGCCTCTGTAGGCGGAACAGTTGGTGGAGCCGTTGGTGTAGGTGGAGCAGTTGGTGTAGGTGGAGCAGTGGGTGTAGGTGAAACAGTGGGTGGCACAGTCGGAGTAGGTGGCACAGTTGGTGTCGGAGTGGTTGCTAACACGGTAATCGTCACGGTAGCTGCTGCAGCGCGCGCGCCGTCGTCATCGATAACGCTGTAGGTAAAGCCGTCGGTGCCGGAAAAGCCGGCTATTGGCGTATACGTGGCGTTGCTGCCAGAGTTGCTCAGCTCACCGAAGTCCGGCTGGGTTTCTATTTCGTAACCGACGATCGTGCCGTCGGGGTCGGAGCCACTCAAAACAAAAGATACGCTCTGATCGGCATCGACGCTAACACTTAGATTATCAGCGATTGGCGGGATATTAGTTAGGTTTTCACTGCCGTCCGGTGGGTCGAAATAGGGTTTAAGCCAGATTCCGGATTCGCTTAAGTTGGCATCGGTCCAGGGGCCACCCATTGTTGCGGTGGCTTTTAACAGTGATGAGCTCTCGTCTTTGTTGCCGAGGGACCAATTGACCCAGCTCAGCTGATTTTGGTTCATAAAATCTAACCACTGCTTGGCGACGCCAAAATTTGAAAAGCTTGTGCCCACGTCTGAAGTTCCCCACTCAGACACAAAGATCGCAGCGCCCAGGTCCATGGCGGTTCTCACTTTGTTTTGCATTTCTCCAATATTGTGGGTGCCCGCATAAAAGTGAAAGGCATACATAATGTTGTTGAAGGGGAGTGGGTTGCGGGCAGCGACGTCGACATCTTGGCTCCAAGTGGGGGTGCCGACGATAACTACATTATCGGGGTCATTGTTGCGAATCGCTTCCACAACTCGCAGTGCGTAGGGGCGCACCTCATTGTCCCAGTTGGCGGCGGGTAGCGGTTCATTGGCGATTTCATATATCACGTTGGGGTAGTGGCCATAGTCTCTGGAAATTTCTTCGAAAAATAATTCTGCATCGCTAATAAAGTTCGAGGGAATATTATGAATATGCCAGTCAACTATCACATAAATACCGGCGGCTATCGCGTCTTCGATAGCACTGCGCGCCGCCGCTTTGAGTGCCTCGGGTTCCGCAACATAGCCTCCCCAATAATCGGAGGGGTCACTGGGGGCGTAGTCTTCGATATACATCGCCAAGCGAATCACTTCGCTGCCAAAAAATTGGGCTGTTCGGGGAATGGTTTGCTGCTTAATAAGGGGAAACCACTGTAAACCGTGGGTACTTATGCCTTGCAGCTGCAGTGGGTCTCCATATTTATTGCTAAGCTGAGTGCCGTTCACCTGGAGTTGGCCGTTTTTACTTACCGTGTTAGCAAAATACTGGCTCGGGCTACCGCTGGTGGCTTCGTCTTCTCCAGCATTTTGCGGCGTGAAACTAAGGTCGCTGCTTAGGAGCAGCTTATCGAACTTAACTCCGGGACCGCCCGCAATTTGTATTAACTTGATGGTTTGCTGGCCGGCTGCAAGATTTAGGGTGAAGGGGGTGGGCTGCCATAGCCAGTCATCAATTTGATCGTCTGAAATACTGGTGGTGGTCCAGGCCTGCCACAAGCTGTTATCGCTGGGGTCTGCGTCGCTCAGGGCAACATCGTAGGGTGCAATATCGCTCCAGGGGAGCTTAAGGCGCCCCCACAGTGTGTAATTGCCTGGTTCGGGGACTGTTACGTTGAATAAAATTACGCCGTTGCTGGCGCTTCTTTCACTGTAATTCCCCCATTGCCAGGGTGCTAGATAAATTTTCTGAGATGCATCGGGATCACTTTTTACCACAATGGGCCCGTATTCAGCACCGCTCTCCGCTTCAACCCAGATATTCACTTGAGCTACGGCGGGTAAGCTGACACTGGCAAGGCACACAGTGGCGAGGGTCATTATTATTTTGTTTTTCATTTTAAAAACCTATTTTATTATTGTCGGGGGTTTCTAAACTAATAAAAGTCACACCTAGGCGGCATTGTTTTACCAAATTCTCACGAGAAACTTAGAGTGGATGCTCGCTTGTTTCAAGCCCGTTTTGAAAATGTCCCTATAAGCTGGTTACTGGCATATCTGCTGGTGACTGTTTGAAAAAGGGCGTATCCTTTGTTTTTATCTATTTGCATAACACTATTGTTTCTATCTATCTTTGCTATCTGTGCTATCTGTGTAACATATTTTTGCGGTTTAATTTTGCAAATCGCAATGGCCAAGTTTTCGCACCTTTCCTTAAATTGTTGCAATCGAAACCTTATAAATGCGTGCAATGGATTCGCTCGGCGCAATTTAGCAGCCTGTGCTCTGACGCTAAACGTTGGGTTTGGGGGGCTTTCCGTTCCGTCCCTGCATTTATTTAACATTGCAATGGTTTTTAATTGCTTTGTACAGATGCCAATGGTTGTTGGGCAAAGCATTGCTGCCACCCTTTGCTGTTTGCTGTTGCAAAAAGCACGGTTCACTGCTGTGCAGTCAAAAACCCTAAGTTGGTATTATTAATCTGTTATTTGTGCATTTTATGTATTTTTATACATTTTATGCATTTTTAAGCGTTTTTATGTGTTTTTTAACCGCAGCTCCTCTTTAAAAGCTCTAAATTTGATCCTCGCGTTCAAAAAACGTTCACTTAAGCCGTCTGTGGCTAACATAACGCGTATTTGTCGACGCATGCTGGACTCGCAACGATTTATTTTTATAAATGCTTAAATATCGGTGACAGATTCTAATGGTGCAGAGCGTTTACTTCAATCACGTGCTTTAGATTTGGGCAGGAGGTTTAGCTAAGGGTGCACGAAGAGGAAAAATTGGCGTGTGGGCCCGCTTTGGTTTGGGCTTGCCCCGTGTGATGGGCGAAGGGCTGCCGCAGGTGTTACCAGGCCATGCAGTCAGCGCCGCGCAGGCCTTGGAAAGGCGGAACTAGCATTTCATCCCTTCACTGATATACCCAAAACATTTGAGATTTAGGTCTTATTAGCGCGCCCCTTAAGGCTTTTAGCGGTGTTGCTCCGCCTTAAATAGATGGCTTTCTGCGTTGCTCTAGTCCTTCAGTACCTTCCATCCGTATGAGTAGCGCCGTGCTAAGAGCAAGAATTGACGTACTGCTAGCGCCTAAATTTTAATCGCTAGGGGTATAGTTAATGTCTTATTTCAAATAGCTAGAAAAAGACATTAACTGATTAAAGGTGAGTTATCTCGGGTTTCGTTATTGGTTTGCGGTGTACATTTGCGCGCCTTCCAGGTTCTTGCTATTAGCGAGTACTTTTTTTGCTTTACTATAAACGCCGTTTTTTTCTCCCAGCTCAGCAAAGCAGGCTTTGCGTGCTTCTTCTTTTGTTTTCGCGCACATGTTTCTTAAAATTTTATATTCCTCAACAATTCTCAAAGCCTCGCTACTGCTCATTTGGTTGGGGTTGGCGATTGCTTGAATTGAAAAGAGGATAATGGCCAGAAAAATACTTGAACTTGGTGCTTTTAACATATTGCTTACTCCTAACATGTTGGCCGCGAGATAGCGAAGAACTCAGTATAGTGATTTGCATTGCTTACTATTATCTCGCTTTTTGAAATTGTGATGAAAACATCAAATGATGGCGCATTATATTTTTGTCGAATTGCTGTAGAACTTGTGAACTATATTTTTAAACTTTTACCTCCAATTAAAGCTCAATACTTGCTCGTATAAATCGTTTCCCCAAAATTTTTAAACTATTGTCTGCACCCATAGCATTTCAGATTTAGATGTTCGGGCTGCGCCAACTTTTTTCGTGGCAAGGCGCGACAATGCAGGTTAGTCGCGCTATTTGAGACCTTGTGGTGACGTTGCTTTGGGCCCTTGGCGGCATTACTCTGCGTCGCATAAAAGGTTGTTTCACGTTCCGCGCAGCGTGCCAGTCGCGTTTTCCAACAACGATAGTCAAGAAGCTTTATTGGCTCACTCTTAACAGTTAAATTTTAAATGCTATAGGGTGTTAGTAAATTGCACTTTTTTTGATATACATTTCAAACACTATTTTTTTAGGGTTTGAAATCAGAAAAATTATTTCCATATCTGCTAGTCATTATGAAGTATTGATAAATCAATATATAGATGGAAAAAGCCTCACTAGTACATTGCTTTAAGAAGGCGGCCTGTATTTTAAACAAACGGTGGCATTGGCCAATGGTTAGTGCCTCCGCTTTCAGTGCTTTAAATATTTCGACAGTAAAAGCGCTAATCAGCGTGACTTTTTTATCCAATGTGCATTCTATTCTATGTGCATTCTATTCTATGCGTTCTAAGCGCATTCCATCCTATCCCCGTCCCGGGCTATTTTGTCTGTGTCAATCACCTGTATGCTATTTACTACACTTTTAGTGGTGGCCTTGCGAGAAAGTTAAAGGGGGGCCAGTTTCAACCCATTGGCAATATCTCTCTATAAGGTCTTCCTATAAGGTCTTCGCCCGCTTCCCAGTGCAAGGTTAGGGTGGGTTCGTTGTAATCTGCGGTCTGGCCGCATAAAAAATTGTTGTTTCATCGGAGTTCGCACAAAAAGAGTCTTAATGACAATACCTCTACATTGGTTGATCGCAGATGTAGCGGCACTGCGCCCGATTGACGCACTCAAAAATATAGGTATATCAGCGTGGCTGCGGCTGAGCTTGGAGACGGTAGCAAAAAATGCTTTAGCTTAACATGTTTGCAATTTATACCTCGGACCTCGGAAATGTATGCAAAATACTACGAGTAATACAGCGTAAAAAATTAAAGTAAGTAACTTGTACCGCCGGTTTACACAAAGCGTTCGCGGTCAGCATGCGGTGTGCCAAATTAGTGGTAGCACTAGCTTTCATCTTGGCTTCCTTTTATTTACTTGGCACTGTTTATACATTGTGCGGTGCTATTGGATAGCTTGTTTCACGCCTCGGCAATCTCCGGCGCTGGCACGTGTTTTAGTAGCCGGAAATGATCCAGCTTTTATCTTAAATAGGCTTCTTATTTGAGCCTCGGCTAAAGGGCGCAGTGCCAGCAGACTAAATAAGTTGAGTTGAGCACCGTCTTGCTTTGGTTTTCAAAACCGGAGCCTAAGCCCGCGGCTGCGTTATGCATTAGGCAAAAAGCTCAATGTATCCATTCTTGATTTCTATGCTGCGTTAACGGGTTTGATTTTGCTACCTCATTGCGGCGCCTCTTAAAACGAAGTAAGTATTTTACAGGATTTGTGAGGTGGTTTTCGTTAAAAATCTTGCGATAATTAAAAAAAAGTGGTTAAAGTTACATTTGTTTCGACTTTTCTCGATTTCTCATAGCTTCACGTGTTATTAGATGCCTGTCGAGGGCGTAAAAAATTAAAATTTTTATGCGTTAGGCAAAGCCGCAAGTCGTCCATCCGACCCACGCTTGTATCGAGAGTCGATCCGCGTACTAGTGGCATGTTGCGATGTAGGTTTTATTCGTTATGAGGTTGACACTGGTGTGGCGTCTTAGCTGGGCACAGCGGACGTTAAAGGATTGTGCTTTTATAACATTGAATAGAAATAGAGTTTACGCAGTAAGGTATCGGGCCGTCGGGCCGCTTCAAGATAAATGAGTTAAGTGTGGAGACTTTACCTGCCCGAATGGTTCACAGGTGCATAGTCCAATTGTTGGTTTTACTGGTGGAAAGCTCATACGGCCTAAAAAGCTTAAAAGGCCTAAAACTGAGTTTTTACGGGTATGCATAAGCGGCAAGCCCCGGATTTTATTACATTCTTGGATGCAAAGCTTTCGCTCCCCGCGGTCTCCTCAATGTGGTTATGCGTACCTTGCACAATCCATACTTCTACGCGATCGTTTTTGTTGCCCTGTGTACCCTCGCTGTTGGCCACCAAC
>JAHQVY010000107.1 GCA_019634095.1 Cellvibrionaceae bacterium | reverse complement strand
GGGCTAAATGCCGTCTATGCGCTGAGTGTTGCGCTTTATATGGCTGGTTCGATTAATGTGGATAAAGCTTCCCCATAAAAGGTTTACGCGTTAATTCGGGAGTGGCGCTGACCTTTGCACAGCCCAGGGAAGACTGGCGTCGCAAGGGTTGAGATCATTGTCTACCACTTCCTATATTTCAGAGACTATTTTTTTATGCGTTTGGGTAAATTCAGTGCTTGTTCCTATCGTGAGAGCGTGAATTAAGCGTGAGCTCGAAGGCAGAGCTTATCGAGAAAATTTGCGTTTTGTGGACTTTTATAAGTGCGTTATATAAGCCCCCGGCTTAAGTAGCCCAGTAGTAGCGAGTTTTTCCAGCAAAGCGATAGTGGCGGATTAAAACCCTCTGCAGGCAAGTTACGTTAACACGCTAATGTTATGTGGTGACCATCAGCACTTGTGTCTGTACATTTAAGTGGAATCTGGGCAAGTCCACTAAAGGGAAATGCCACTTATTATTAAGCATCGAGTCCTTTGGATACAAAGCTTGCAGAAGCTAAGTTAGTCCAGGCATTTTGCCCATTCATTTTTTTAGCCAGCGCCGTAGGCGTGGTAGCGGCCTGGACAATGCGCCGGCCATCCCTGGGGTTGCAGCTAAACTAAGCGCCATTCAACTAAAGGGCGGTAGATAAGCGCCGGAAAAACCCTATTTAAAGCATGGTAAACGGCCGTAAAACGACCTGTATCTATGTTTTTAAATTCGGCTAGTTGATCTGCTCGCCCCAGTATAAATTGTATCTTTGTGTTTACGAGGCCAAAGAGTGGTTTAATATTGCGGTCCAGTAATTTCTCACTCCTAGAGTGACGACGAATTTGCCACGAAAGTTAAAGCATTCACCCTAATTTCAAGTCCTTGAACGCCCTCGCTAGGATCCAAATGATTAATTTAGGATTATCGAGCTCCTTGCATTGTATGCATTGATATTTCTCGCGACTACTAGACAAAATTAAACCAGATGATTATTCTAGGGCGTAAGTAAAGGCAATATATTTTGCAGGTTTAGGTCTGCAAGATGAATAAATTTCTATGCATAAAATAGCGGCTTGGCGTAAACCCACGAAAATTTTGCTGCGCTTATGTTTGGCGAGCAGTAATACCTAAAGTCCAGGTTTTTTTTGTGGTATCTGTTTTCTTAGTTTGGCTTAAAAAATATTCTCCAAGCTGTGGCAGCTAAAAAAATTATTTTCCGTCAAATATTGCAGGCAATGGGCTCCTCAAGTTTTGATGCCCAGCCTCTTAAGCATGCAAACTAAAAATAGGACCGTTTAATTTTTGCCGCAGGTAAGCCTATAGCAGATATAGAGCTTTTTAATGTATGCTCCAGGCTTGGTGTATGCATATTCACGAGCAGGTTCAAACAAAGTCTGGAACTCTAAAAGCGGTAATACTATTTTTGTAAAGTTAAACCTAAAGAATCCGTTGAATCTACTGCAGATTCCCAATGCGCAGCAATCAACGAGTTTTTAATTTTCGTGGCTTCAACTATAGATCAATGGTATTTAATCAAGCCTGATGACCTTTGAATACAAGGCTTGTGGAAACTAAGGTAGTCCAGGCATAGGGCCCATTCATATTTACCCAGCGATATAGGAAAATGAAAATATCCCTAGAAGCTTTTTGCAGCCGGTTTGCTCTAAGCTTGCATAGCGTTTTTTCCCAGAACCGCTGCGCTACCGCTATAGCGGCATGTTTAGTTGGTGCTGTACTCGATGTTTTCGTCTTTATTAGATCATACTGAGAGTGACTTATATTCGCCGTAAGATAATCTCGCCTCAAGGCTATAAATGCTTCTCGAAAGATTCCGAATCCAAAAAGTTAGACAACATTTCTGTTAACGGATAAATTGTTGGGGCTTGCGAGAAGAAAAAAATAAAACTATGATTTCCGTCTTCTGTTAGTTTTTTTGCTAAGCGCTTTTAGCTAATATGTCTGCAGTGGATTGCCTTATAACTGCATTACACTCTAATATTAGATACATTGCGGATAATAAATGCATCGCGCAGTTTCACTCAAGTGGGTTAGGTATTGCTCGGCAATAGTTTAATTAACATATTCTGGAAACGCTTGTATAGCCTTTCCTACCTGAAAAAATTAGTGGTATTCTGGATATAATAATTTAGATATTATTTGAGATTTAAAAAGCTGCCCAAACGCAAAGAAGGGGCACTGTTTTAAACCTTAAATCGCCAGGATGCTGATAACAGCCGATAGGGAAGTTTACAGCAGGTTTGAAATGGCGGGTATCCTTTCTAAATGGCTCCCTAGTCTAAGGCCTAAAAACCCGAACGTTACCTATAATCTGCTTTTTGCCGGAACCGAGTTAACAGCTATATTTTAAAGGAGGCATTATGTCAGTCGGGTCTTATATCGCATCCGATTTCTCTCAAGATATATCAGATGAAATACGTCGTCTTGGTGTGCAGGTGGAGTTGTTTTGGCAAGAAGAGAAAAAGGTCTATGACAATCTCGCCATCCCAGAGCAAGCAAGAATTTTGGAAATTGGCAGTGGTCCTGGTTTCTATGTAAAAAAACTGGCTGAGTTATTCCCGCAAGCCCGGTTTGTGTCTTTGGAATACGATAAAACCTTCTCTGCTTATCAGCATCAACTGTTTGCTGGGGAGTTGGCGGAACGCACCGATATTGTTTGCGGCGATATTTTGAATATCGAAGGTCTGGGCGAGTTTGATTTGGTGGTTTCGAGGATGGTGTTGGAGCATCTGCCGCAACCGCAAACGGTGTTTCAGAAAATGAATGCCTTCGTTAAGCGCGGCGGTACCTTTGTATTGCTGGACAACGATTTTTCCAACCATTTGCGTACTTATCCGCGTGTGAGTGAGTTGGATGAGCTGTATGAAGCCTACTGTCAGCAGCGTATAGCCGAAGGGGGCAATCCTTATATTGGCCGGGAGTTGCCGCACTATTTTTCAATGGCCGGTTACGACGATATTCAGTTTCATACCGTGAGCGCCCATACTTACAAGGTGGATAAATCTTTATTTCTCGGTGCTGAAAGCTCGGCGATTGGAATGACCTTGGTTAAAAATGGGCATCTAGATGCCGCGATATTTAACAAGCTGATTCTTAACTGGAGCAAAATGGCTCATGACCCCAATAATGTCATGATACGAGAGCTGTATTGCGCCTACGGTACCAAAACCGAGCGAGTGGCGGATTTTGCGGCGAAGCAGGGTAGCGTGGCAATTACCAAGCTAGCAGAGAAAAAGCCGGTGGCTGTTATTGATGCATTATCTGCCATACCGCCGCAAACCGAAACAGAGCGTCACCTAGCCGCCATATGGCGCGAATTTCTCAGGCTGGAAACTCTAGATACACAGAGCAGCTTTTTTGATCTCGGTGGCGAGTCCTATCTTATTCCACTGGTTGTCGATGCCATGGATACTCGATATCAGCTACGCGTCGAAATTACTGATTTCTTTGAGTACCCGACTATTAAGAGCCTAGCGGCCTTTATTGATGGCGGAAGCGGTGGTGAGCAGCTGGAGCAGGCTGCCAGTTCCGCCGTGAAACAAAAGCGCGCCGTAGCGAAAAGTAGCGGCAGCAATCCCTTTGCACGGCTTAAGAAAAAATAAGAAAAAAACCAGTTAAATGGACAACGTTGATTTGCAGTAGGGGGTTGAATGAGTGAGGCATTGCAGGGTGTGGCCATTGTTGGAATGGCCGGGCGTTTTCCTGGAGCCAATTCGCTAGATAAATTCTGGCAGTGTATGATGGAAGGTGTAGATTGCACGCGGGAATTAAGCCGCGAGGAAGTGATTAATTCGGGTGTTGACCCAGCAGTAGCCGATGATGCGGCCTATATTAAGCGCGCGGCATTATTAGATGATATTGATCTTTTTGACGCTGGTTTTTTTGATTGCCTGCCAACGGAAGCGGCACTCATGGACCCGCAGATTAGGTTATTTCTCGAGTGCGTGCAGCACGCTTTCGATAATGCCGGCTGCGACCCCGAGCGCTATGAGGGCAGTATTGGTGTTTATGCTGGCGCGGGCCTAAACAACTATCTACTTAAAAACCTAATGCGTAATCCGGGGTATTTCGAAGATGTATTAGATTTTCAAAAAATAATCGCCAACGATAAAGATTTCTTAGCAACACAAGTTAACTATAAATTTAATTTATCTGGCCCGGGGCTTTCGGTGCAAACCGCTTGTTCCACATCGCTGGTGGCGATTCAGCTGGCCTATCAAGGCTTACTCACTTATCAGTGCGATGTTGCCATTTCCGGCGGCACACATTTACGTACTCCGCGCAGTAAAGGCATGCTGTTTAAGGAGGGCGAAATCTATTCCCCCGACGGCCTTTGCCGTCCCTTCGACAAGTCCGCAGCGGGCACCGTTTTTGGCGAGGGTGTCGGTGTGGTTGTTCTCAAGCGCCTTGAGGATGCCCTTGAGCAACGCGACCATATTTACGGTGTGATCCGCGGTGCGGCACTGAATAACGATGGCAGCCAAAAAGTGAGCTACGCCGCGCCGAGTGTCAAAGGCCAGGCAGAGGTGATAGCAATGGCGCAGACACTGGCCGGGGTTGACGCCGAGCAGATTGGCTATGTGGAAGCGCACGGTACGGGTACCAAACTGGGCGACCCGGTAGAAATTCGCGCTTTGAGCCAGGCGTTTCGCAGAAGTACCACCAAGAAAAACTATTGTGCGCTCGGCTCCGGCAAGTCCATGATTGGTCATTTAGATGTGGCGGCCGGTGTCGCTGGTTTAATGCGGGCAACACTGGCCTTGCACCACAAAACCTTTCCAGCCACCTTACATTTTAATGAGCCCAACCCCGAGCTTAAGTTAGAGGACAGTCCGTTTTTGATTCGGGCACAAGCCCGCGAGTGGCACAGCCCGCAGCAGCCGCGCATGGCCGCCGTAAGTTCTTTTGGCGTGGGTGGTACTAATGCTCACGCTATTATTCAAGAAGCGCCACCGAAGGAAACTGTTCCCAGCAAAAAAAACTGTCATTTGCTGACTCTATCGGCAAAAACGGCAACGGCACTGGAGCAACAATGTGCCAGCCTGGCCGCGCATTTTAAAAGCCGGCCAACACTGTCGTTGGCCGATGCCGCTTATACCTTGCAGCAGGGGCGTCGCCAGTTTAACTATCGCCGGGTCTTTGCGTGTCACAGCCTGGAAGATGCCATTGCCAAGTTGGAAGCGGCGCCGCTCGCCGCAACGCTTTCGGCCGAAGTAAATACTGGCAGTCAGTGCGCCTTATTTATGTTTTCGGGGCAGGGGGCGCAGCATGTCAATATGTGTCGCGATTTATACCATGCTGAGCCAGTATTCAAACAGTGCATCGATAGTTGTGCCCGCGCGGTTGAGGATATTATCGGCTTCGATTTTAGCGAAGTTGTTTTTTCCCAGCCAAGCGATAGCCAATTGGAGCAGCGTCTCAAGCAAACACAGCTTGCGCAACCTTGTCTCTATGCCGTGGAATGCGCTTTTGCCAAGTTGTGGCAGTCACTCAATGTGCAGCCAGAAGCCATGATTGGCCACAGTATAGGTGAGTTTGCCGCCGCGCATATTGCCGGTGTATTTTCACTGGCCGATGGTGCCAGGATAGTCGCCACCCGGGGCAAATTAATGCAGCAAATGGCACCGGGCGCCATGTTGAGCCTGCGCAATGCCGCAGACGATGTCGCGGCGGTACTGGCCGATCGCAATGTATCGGTGGTGGTGGTCAATGGTCCTGAACTTACCGTAGTGGGCGGTACGCTGGAAGATATTGAGCAGTTAAAAAGTGAATTGGAAGCCGAGGACATTCCCTGCTCTGTGTTGCATACGTCGCACGCCTTTCATTCCTCCATGATGCAAGCGGCGGTACAGCCGTTTGTTGCTGAGGTGGCCTCTTATACGCTGCATCCGCCACAAATTCCCTTTATTTCCAACCTTAGCGGTGAGTGGATTACCGCGCAACAGGCGACAAGCCCGGAATATTGGGGCAAGCATTTGCGCTCGCCGGTGCAGTTTGCGGCGGGAATCCATAAACTGTGCAGCGAAAAAAACGGCATACTGCTGGAGCTTGGCCCCAACCAAGTGCTCACTATGCTGTGTCGAGAACAAACCGCCGCGGTAAAAAAACGCTCGGTTATTGCTTCTGCGCGGCACCCCAAACAGAGCGCCGATGACGTGGCGTATTTCTACCGCGCTTTTGGTGGATTGTGGGCTCACGGTATGCCAGTCGACTTCTCTGCGCTTTACGCCGATGAACCGCGCCATAAAATTCCACTGCCCGGCTATGCTTTTGAACGCCAATCCTATTGGATAGATGCCGCCTTACCTGCCGATCTTGCCGCGGGGGCACCATTCCCTGCGCTGCAAAAAAACGCGCCGCCTGCTAGCGCGCCGCTGCGCCCGGTTTGCGAAGAAAACTGCGCCGAGCAGCAAAGCGTGAAGCACTTTATTGTCGACTTATGGCAGCAAATGCTGGGCTGCAAACAACTTACTGAACAAGATAATTTTTTTGATCTCGGCGGTCATTCGCTGGTGGCGACGCAAATGCTATCGGTGCTGCAAAAGCGCATAGGTAAAAAAATTCCCATTGAATATTTAAACGGCTCCGAAAATCTGGCGCAGTTTTGCAAGGCGGTAGAATCTCTAGCGGATCAACATTCACCAAAAACGCCGCATTCAGAACTGCAACAAAGGCACTCACAACAGTGGCCGCTGTCTCCGCAACAGCAGCGACTGTGGTTTTTTCGCCAGTTGGCCGGTGACACTCCGCTATACAACCTGGCACAGACGCTGTATTTAGAGGGTGCGATTAATATCGACAAACTGCGTCAAGCAGCCAATTTTGTACTCGCTTGCCATGAGTCTTTAAACACCGTCTTAAAAAGCAATGCCCAGGGCGAGGCTTTTGCGGTTAGGGCGACTGTGCCTGCAACCTGTGAGTTAGTCACGCTAACTGGCGACAGCGAAGATGCGCGTGAACTCGGCTTGGTTGAAAACATTATCCATAAAAACCGCCAGGTGAAACACTTTGCCGAGCTAAGTACCAAAGCCTGTCTCTACCAGTTGGGACCAAAGCGGTTTGTATTGACTTTGTTTGTACCCCACTTGTTAACCGATGGCCTTTCTTTCCATATCTTTTATCAGCATTTGAATATCGCATATCAAAATTTGCTGGCGGGTAAAACGGTTGGCGAGGGTATTGATGTACCTTACCAATACTCAGATTACGTGCATTGGCTTTTGGAAAAACCCAAACCAGACGCGTCACCGGTGGCTGAGTTTTGGCAGGGCTATTTGCAGGGCGTGCCGGAACTGATTCAATTGCCCACTCAGCTGCGGCCGTTGCATCTTAGTAGTCGTGGCGCTGCGATTCATTTTGCGCTGGATGAACAACGCAGTGCAGCGGTTCGCGTGTTGTGTAAAAAGCTTCGCATTACCCCCTTTGTATTTTTTCTATCTCAGTTATATTTGCTTTTGTGGAAGTATTCCGGGCAAGAGTCTCAGGTGATTGGGGCACCCTTTGCCAATCGCGACAACCCGGCAATTGAGAATATGGTTGGCTTTTTTGTCGATATGATTCCGATTCGAGGGGATATTGAAGGCGGTAAATCTTTTGAACGTTGGGTAAGCGATATCCACCATTCTTTTTCTCAGGCTTGGGATAACTTTGATATTGGCTTGGATAAAATTGTTGAAGTCTCGGGGCACAGTCGTCACAGCAATATACATCCGCTATTTCAGGTAACTTTTACTTATCTGAGTTTTATGGACAGCGTCATTGATGGCGATGGCTATTCTATGCGTCCAATGCTGATGGATAGAGGCGTTTCTGAATACGATTTGTCGTTGTATATGTGGCACGATCACGATTTTGCCGGGATGTTTGAATTTGCCAGCGATTTATTCTCTGCACAAACGGTACAGCGTCTCAGTGAGCACTATATCTCCGTGATCGATTGGGTATTGTCGGGTAGCGATCAATTGTTGTCGTCATTAAATTTGGTTGATGAGCAAGATTGCGCCTTGATTGACAAGGTTAATCACACTGCCAGAACGGAGTTTTTGCAACGAGATACACTGTCGCTGTTTGCCGATACTGTAGCTCGCTACCCAGAAAAAATCGCTTTGCGGGCGGCGGGTGTGAGCCTCTCTTATAAAGAGCTCGACAACGCCAGTTCGAGCCTTGCTAGGGACTTGCGCCGCCACGAAATTAGCACCGGTGATTTTGTGGGCGTTTACACCGAGCGCGGTTTAAACACAGTGATTGCGCCTTTGGCAATATTTAAAAGTGGTGCCAGCTATATTCCGCTCGATCCGGGTTTTCCAGAAGATCGACTGCGTTATATTATCGAAAATTCCGGAGTGAAAATGGTGTTGGTGGCCAAGGCCAATCAACATAGCGAATTATTGCAAATACCGGGTGTGAATTCGATTGTGCTGAACTCTGAGCCCAGCCTTGAGCCGCCGGCTGATTTCGAGCCCGTGAAAATTCAACCCAGTGATATCGCCTACCTACTTTACACTTCCGGTTCTACAGGTATGCCAAAAGGCGTGCCGATACGCCATGAGTCCCTGGCGAATTTTTTACTCTACGTCGCCGAAACACCGGGCATACGGCCAGATGACAAGTTACTGGCTCTGACAACCACATCTTTCGATATTTCATTTCTCGAATTATTGTTGCCCTTAATTAGCGGGGCAAGCGTGGTGGTCGCCGGGCAAGATACAGCAAGAGATGGCATGGCGCTGTCGAAATTGATAACGGTGGAAGATATCAGTTATATCCAGGCGACACCCGTAACCTGGACACTGTTACTCGATGCTGGTTGGCAGGGTAAGGCCGGGCTTAAAATGCTCTGCGGTGGCGAAGCCTTAAAAAGTGATCTCGCCGCGCGTTTGTTAGCGCTTGGCGGTGAGCTGTGGAATGCTTATGGCCCGACAGAATGTACCATATGGTCTTCTTTTGCCCGTATTGAGGCGGTGGCCGATGAACCGCATATCGGTATTCCCATGGCAAATACCGGGTATTACATTGTCGATGAATACAATCAGCCATTGCCACCGGGGCTGGTGGGGGAGCTGGCAATCAGCGGCGTGCTTCTATCGCCGGGCTATTTTAATCGCGATGAGCTGACCAAAAAGGCTTTCGTTAATATTGTTTTGCCCGGTAAAAACGAAAAAATCCGTGTCTATAAAACCGGAGATCTCGCTTACCAACGCAGCGATGGTTATTTCCGCTGCCTTGGCCGCAAAGATTTTCAAGTCAAAATTCGAGGCTTTCGTATTGAATTGGGCGAAATCGAAAGCCAGCTCTTAAGCCATAGCTTAATCGAGGAAGGCTGCTGTACGGTTTTAGAAAAGTCGCCCAGCAACAAGCAAATAGTTGCGTACTATCGTGCTGCTGCTCCCGTGGAAAGCGGCCTATTGCGCGAATTTTTGCAGTCTAAGTTGCCCGCTTACATGGTGCCGAGCATTTTTGAACACTTAGCAGACTTTCCGCGAACGGCCAACCAAAAAGTTGACCGGAAAGCCTTGCCAGCACCCAGCGTTGAGCCCTGCAACAGCGATTGCGCGCAAAGGTTGCAACCACTTTCAAAAATTGAGCGCGATATAAAAGCGATATGGCAGCAAGTTTTACAATCCGAAAATATAGGGGTAAACGATAACTTTTTTGATGTCGGCGGACACTCACTATTAGCGGTGCAGGTTATTAAGCGGATGAATGAAAATATCAAAGACCTATGGCAGGTTAGAGATCTTTTTACCCGCCCTAATATTGAACAACTGGCGAAACAAGTACCCGCTGCCGCGCAGCAATTACCCTTAGTGTTTCCGGCGCAGCCAAAGGGAAATAAGCCCCCTTTTTTTCTGGTTGCTGGTGTGCATGCCGATGAATATAAAGGCGAAAACGGCCAGAATGAATATGAGTCGGGATTCTTGGCCTATTTTGGCAATATTATCGGTATTATCGGCCATGAACGACCCATCTACGGTCTGCGAGCCAACGGTTTATTCAAGGGTGAGCGCCTGAGAGCCAACGTTAGTATCATGGCTGCAGAGTATGTGGAAAAGATTATCGAGATACAGCCCGATGGCCCTTATATTATTGGCGGCGAATGTCTCGGCGGTAATATTGCCTACGAAATTGCTTCGCAAATGCGCAATCGAGGCAAAAAAGTTGAATTGCTGGTGCTGTTGGACACAATGAAACCTAGCTTGTGGTTTGAAGTTTATTACCAAGTAAAATACTTCGCTCGAGTGCTCAAGAAAAAGTTACAGGGTGTGGATGTTTGTTGGGGCGCAAATTCTGCAAAATTTGCCACCAAATTATTGCGCTACCGCGCTCAGAAATACGAGGGGCGGGTGCTTTTATTGGCCAACGAAGAGTGGAACCGAAGCTATTCCATGTTGAACTGGAGTTTCAAAGCTTTACCACATTTGGCATTTGAAGTTTTAAAAGGTGGCCACACCACACGCTTGCAGGAATTTGGTGAGCAAACCGGGCGGATCTTACGCAAACATCTGGACCCTTTTGATTTTGGAGCGGAAGATTGAGCAATAATGAAAAGTGGGTGCTGGTCACAGGAGCTTCTCGCGGTATAGGGAAAAGTTGCGCAGAAAAATTACTCGAAGAAGGCTTTAGTGTGCTGGCCGGTGTTAGGTCTAACGCCAGTTTAGAGGCGATTGCATCGCTTAATAATCCGCGTTACCAGCCTATAAAGCTCGACATCTGTGAGGAAAATGATTTAGCAGCCTTGGTGCCCCGCTTGGAGGCGCTTGAGCTCTATGCTGTCGTCAATAATGCTGGAAGTGCGGTTTTAGGCCCTATTGAGTTCTTACCACTTAAAGAATTAAAGGCGCAATTCGACATTAACCTGTTTGCTCAGGTGGCGGTCATACAGGCGGCACTGCCGATGCTCAGAAAAAACCAAGGTCGTATTGTGAATATTAGCTCCATCAGCGGGTTTATCGGCTTCCCCTATTTTGGCGCCTATTCCAGTTCGAAATTTGCTCTGGAGGGGCTAAGTGAATCTTTATCCAGGGAGCTCGGCCCTCAGGGGGTGGCGGTTGCTCTGGTTCAACCTGGTAATATGGATACCGATATATGGCAACGCTCCCACGACACCGGCAAAAAACTTGAGGATGCCTTTCCCGATGCGGCCGCGCAAATATATGGAAAACGCTTCGCATCCAGTTCATCTTTTGGTTTTCTCAAAAAATCTTCGCCGCAGTGTGTGGCGGATGCTGTATTGCTTGCGCTAACGGATAAAACACCCCAATTTCGTTATCTGGCCGGGCGTGATGCCCAGCGCTATGCACTGATCAAAAAAATTGTACCCGAGCGATTTTTAAAAAGGTTTATTTAGGTAAACCCTATCACTGCATAAAATTGCGTACAGCGCGTGCGCGACGTGGGAAAATAAGCCACTTCTTGCCCCAAGGTGTTTATATATTCTCGGAATGATTTATCGAACGCTGTGTAAAAAAAGGAGAGAAATGTGTTTAGGAGCCGTATACAGACCTTGTTGCCGATTATAATTTCCATTGCCCTAATAATATTTTTTTTAAGGTTTGCCACGCTTTACTTATTGGGGAGCTATGTTTTTCAAAGCGTTGAGCCCAAGCAACCCGAACACCGAGTCATTAAACTGTTGGGGGCAAATATTCATTACCTAGAGAAAACGGCAGCGGCTGCGCCCATTGTTTTACTACACGGTTT
>JAHQVY010000106.1 GCA_019634095.1 Cellvibrionaceae bacterium | reverse complement strand
ACCGAGCCCTACCCGATTGGAGTGTTACTCACCGAGGAAACTGACACCAGTGGCCTATTGACTATTGAGGTGACTTCAGAAACACAGCAAGCGACGGTCTTCACCTGGCAATGGGTAAATACCATCGATTAGCCCGATTAAAACCACTGCGCATGCGCAAGGCTTGCGTTTGGTTGTTCGTTATTCGTGACCATCGACCTCTAAAGACCATCGAGTGCGCCTGGCAATAGCCTTGCCGGGCAGTTCCTGGATAACATGCTGCAATAAGTCATTGAGTACTTTGCGATTGCCGCTGCAAATTTGCAATTGATAGCGGTAGCGGTCTTTGACTCGTTCGATAAAGGCTGGCATTGGCCCCAAGTAGCGCATGTGAGGGGAGGCGGCTTGGCGGGTTTGCGCCAGGCTCTTCACCAGTTCTAATAATTCCACGGCGTTTTCGGGGCGTTTAGACTCCGCGCGAAAAATCGCCAGTTGGGTAAAGGGCGGCAACAGTGCGCTGTGCCGCTCTTGTAGCAGTTGCCGTGCAAACACGTGGTAGCCGCGAGTGAGCAGCAATTCCAACAAGGGGTGATCTGGCTGGTGGCTTTGAATAATCACGGTGCCGGGGTTTTCGGCCCGACCGGCGCGACCGGCCACCTGGATGATTAACTGGCCGAGTTTTTCCAAGCCGCGAAAATCGGCGCTCATTAATCCTTGGTCGGCGTCGACAATCACCACACAGGTAATGTGCGGCAAATGATGGCCCTTAGCGAGCATTTGTGTACCGACAACAATGCAGGGTTCCCCCGAATGGATGGTGTTGAGGCATTGCTCGAAGCTGCCCTTATTGGCGGTGGAATCGCGGTCGATACGCACAATGGCAGTGTGCGGGAAGGCTTTCGCCAGCGCTTGTTCGAGTTGCTCGGTACCCAAACCTTTAAACATTAAGTCGGTGTTGTGGCACTGCGGGCAGCGCTGCGGCACCGGTTTTTGGGCGTCACAGTGATGGCAGTGCAGGTGTCGTGGAGCGCAGTGCAGTGTCATTCTGGCATCGCAGTTGAGGCAGCTTGCCGCCCAGCCACAGTGATGGCAAAGCAGGGCCGGTGCGTAGCCGCGGCGATTGACAAATACCATGGCCTGCTGGCCTCGCTCCAAGCTACGTTGCATCTCTTGTAAGGCGGCTTGGCTCAAACCGGCCGTCAAGCTTTGATTTTTCAGATCGACCACCCGCAAACTTGGCGCCGATGCACGGCCTGCCCGTTGGGTTAGTCGCAGGTGCTGATAGCGGGTTCGAATCGCGTTATTAAGGCTCTCCAAAGACGGGGTGGCAGAACCCAAAATGATGGGAATATGCAAGGTTTTCGCGCGGTAAATCGACAGATCTCGGGCAGAATAGCGGAAGTTGTCTTGTTGTCGATAGGAGTTGTCGTGCTCTTCATCAATGATAATTAGACCCAAATCACGCATGGGACAAAGAGATGCTAAACGGGTGCCTATCACGATCTTTGCGCGGCCATCTCGCGCTGCGCTCCAAGCCAGCTCGCGTTCCGTCTCACTGAGGTTGGAGTGCAGGGTGGCAATGTGCGCCTTAAATCGCCTTTGAAAACGTTGCAAGGTCTGTGGTCCGAGTCCAATCTCGGGAATAAGTACTAATGCTTGGCGGCCGGCATTGAGGACCCGTGTCATGGCTTGCAGGTAAATCTCGGTTTTGCCACTACCGGTAACCCCTTCGAGCAAATAGCAATTAAACTGGTGAAAGCGCAGTTCTTCGAGCACTGCCTGCTGTTGCTCGCTGGGTGGTAAATTGGCCTCTTGTTGCCAGTGGGGCGCGGCGGTTACCGAGTGTTCGGGCTCCCCCTCCAGCTGTTCAGCGAGCCCTTTCTGTTCCAGGTTTTTCATCGCGGCTTTGGGAATATCCAGGGCTTTGAGTTGGGCTTGTGAGAGTTGGCCGTGCAGCAGCAGCGCCTGGTGGGCCAATTGCTGTTGCCGCGCGCGCTTCAGGGCGTTTGCATCCAGCCCCTTGCCCTCTGTGGTGTGGCGCCAATAATGTTCGCGCTGTTCTTCGAGACCATCGCGCAGCCGCTTTGGTAAAGCGGCGTGCAGGGTCTCTCCCAGGGGGTAGTGGTAGTACTCAGAGGCCCACTGGCAAAGAGCCATTAGTTCCGCGGGAATGCAGGGTCGCTGGTCCAGCAGCGCATCGATGGGTTTGAGTTTTGCCAAGGGGAAGTCTGAGTGGGCTTTGCTGCCGAGAACCACTCCGACCAGTACTTGATGATTGAATACTACCTTTGCCCGGCAACCTCTAACAGCTGTGCTTAGGTCGAGCTCCTCGGGCGCCAGGTAATCAAAGCTCTTATAGAGGTGCACGGGCAGGGCGATGTCTAAAATCTTCGGCATTTATTGTTGAACTTGGTTGTAAAAGGCGATTGAAAAAGCGGTATTGCTTGCCTTGGGGGGCGATTCTGTTAGTATGCGCCCCCACGCAAAGAGCGCTAACCTTAACGAGGTACGGTGCCCGGCACAAGATCGGGTGGCGGTACACACAACAATTGAGGAAAATTATGCAACACGATATTCAACCCAAGTATGGCCCAATGACGGCGAAATGCAGTTGCGGTAACGTTATCGAAACTCGCTCCACTATGGCAAAAGAGATCTCTCTAGATGTCTGCTCGCAGTGCCACCCGTTTTATACTGGCAAACAAAAAGTCGTCGATAGCGGTGGTCGCATCGATCGCTTTAAAAAGCGTTTTGGTAGTCGCTCCAAGTAATCTTTTGGCGCAGTTGCAAGCCTCTCTCCAAAAAATAGCAGTGCACCGTTCACGGCGCACTGCTGCTGAACCGCTTGCCGCTTAAGCCTACAAAAAATCCGTTGAATCTGCAGCCTGTGATTAAGGTACAGAAATCAATGGATTTTTTCGTTTTTGTCGCTGCCTTCCCAGGGTCGCTACTTGAATTCAATAGCGAATTTGCCCCGAAGGGTGAAAAACTCTTGCTAATTTCGGTACTCTAGACGCTCTCGCCTCGGTTTAACGAATTTATTTAGCTTAAGCGCCGGCTTACTATACCCAAAACACTTGAGATTTAGGCCTCATGAGCACGCCCCTAAGTGCCCTTGCCGGTGTTACTCCGCCTTAAATAGAATGGCTATTCTGCGTTGTCGCGCCTTGCCAAGAACAAAAATTGGCGCACTCCTAACACCTAAATCTCAAACGCTTTGGGTATATGTGTCGACTTATCTGACCCGACCTACTGCCTCGCAAATTCCCGAAATAACCATTCAGAGCAAGACAAGGTATTGCGTTTAAATTCTGTCGGCTTTGCGATTTTGCCGTGTTGGGCGCTCTTCATTGGCGCACCAACGAGAACCTAAGTGAGTAGCACTTAAAAAGAACGCCCTTATTCATCCCCGCTATACCAAATACCAATCGGCCTACACGCTTGTCACCGGCACGCCTGCAGGTGACGCAAGTGTCTGCGTGTAACTCCTTCCTTTGGCGCGCAAGGTTGCGGGCCTTGACGCAAATAGCCACCATCTAAAATATAATTTGCTGAGTGCTTCGCGATTTTTCCTGGGTCGGTTAAGATTATGTTTCATTCACTTTTACTTTCAGTGTTTTGCTATGCAAAATCTAACATCGAACGGCGAGAATATTGTCAATGATATCGCGATGCGCTACCAGCTATCTCAGGATGCGGTGGTGCATATGCTAATTGCAGTGAATAATGGTGGCGGCACCATGGCCCAGTTTAATAGCCCCGAGCTGGGCGGTTCTGGGCAGTGGATGCGAGGTGGTATGACCATGGTAGGAGATATGTTCAATGGTCGCTTGCAGTCGCGGGTGGATAATTTATGTAACGAGTTATCTCAGGCCTTGGCTAATAATCAAATGTTTCCGCCCGTACCGCAAAATTCAGCCGCGAGCAATCAATGGTGGCCCTCAGAGCTGGGGCAAGCATCCAGTAGTGGCGCGCAAAACAACTTGCGCTATGCAGTGTTACCCCAGCATTTAGCGTTGGAAAACAATGGCCAGGTGAGTATCTACGACACTTTGGACCACCAAATTAGCGGAGTCAGTCAACAGCAAGGGGGCGACACCAACCTGAGCTTTACCAGTCAATATGGCACTATCGCGGTGTCGAGTTTACCCCTTGTTAGCGGTCAGCTGCAGGGCCCTGCGCCATCCACCAACTTTGCCCAAAGTGGCGCTTTCGAAACCACTGCGCCTTTCCAAGCCAACGTGCCTCCACAATCCCAGGGCGAGGTCGCTCCCGAAATCGCTGCAACCGCTCAGGTCGATAGCCGTCACGCCATAGAGCTCATAGAAAAATTGGCGCAGTTGTTGGAAGCTGGGGTACTGACTCGTGAAGAGTTTGATACGAAGAAGCGCGAGCTGATGGAGAAAATTTAACAAACGCTCCGTTCTGTGCTGGCGTGAGCTGGCATTTTGTATCCAACGGTTGGGCCGGGCTACGTTGCGTGATCCCGGCGCCTATATTCAGTCCAGCGATTTATTATTTGAGTTAAAAGATTTCTTCGGTAACTTGCTGATCCTGAAATACGGAATCGTAAGGAGCTGCAGGATCACTTGTGGATTGGGGTACTTGACCGCTGCGGAAGTATTCAAAAATAGCGTCCGGGTCGCCGGGTTTGGCACGGTATCCGGTCTCAGGGTCAATTTTCACCGTGACGATGCCCGGCGGTTGCGAATGGTGAGATTCATCCGTGCCGTTGAGTGCTTCGCGCATAAAATCAATCCAGATCGGCAGCGCAGCGGTGCCGCCAAATTCCGCATTACCCATAGGTGAGAACTGGTCAAAGCCGACCCACGTGGTGGTCACTAAATTGCGAGAGTAACCCGAAAACCAAGCATCGTTGGGGCCGTTAGTGGTGCCGGTTTTACCCGCGATATCGCTGCGCCTAAGCGCCTTGGCTTTGTAGCCAGTGCCGCGTTGAATCACGTCCTTGAGCATGGAATCAACTAAAAAGGCGACTTCCTGTTCCATCACTTGCCGCGCCCGTGGATAATCTTCGATAGTGGCCACGCCGAGCAGGGATTTTATCTCGACGGGAAATTCGAAAGCATCTAAGTTGAATGGAATATTTTCTAGCGGATCTTTACTGGCAAGTTGGTCCGACGCGTTTCGAGCAAGCTGTTGACGTTCTGCATCTGTCAATACGACTTGCTCATCGTCGAATTTGTCTGCATAGGTTTTATCTAGGAGCGGGAACAGCTCAAATATCTCGTCTGTTTTTTCCTCATCACAATTCACACATACGGTATCGGGAAATTTTTGGTACACCACCCGCCCATCGTTGTCGATAATTTTGTCGATAATATAGGGTTCAATTTTATAGCCGCCGTTAGCGAACACGGCGTAACCTGTTGCGACTTGAAGCGGAGTTATTACCGCACTGCCGAGTGACAGCGATAAGTCTCGGGGCAGTTGTTTTCGATCGAAGCCATAGCGTTGCAGGCTTTTAATTGTGTTGCCAATGCCGGTTTGGCGCAGCACTCGAATCGATACCAGATTTCTCGAGCGATACAACGCGGTGCGCAGTCGCGTCGGCCCGTAAAATTTCCCCGAGTCATTTTCCGGCCGCCACGTGTCTTCCAGCAGCGAATCGTTAACCACAATGGGAGCATCGTTAATCACGGTTGCCGGTGTCATGCCTTGCTCGAGTGCGGCGGCGTAAATAAATGGCTTGAAGTTCGAACCCGGTTGCCGCTTTGCCTGTGTTACGCGATTAAAACGGCTTTGCCCGAAATCGAAGCCACCCACTAAAGATAAAATTGCCCCGTTGTTAGGATTTAGTGATACCAGTGCGGCTTGTACTTCAGGGAGTTGGGATACGACCAAGGTGTCAGTTTGAGGGTCGTGCCGCAAGCGAATTACATCGCCGACATCAAAGGCTTGATCTGCAGTTTTTATTTTTGCGCCGCGAATATTTTCATCAATGTAGGGGCGCAAAGTTGACAAGCCCTGATTCCAACTAATGGTTTGCCGAATGCCCGATGCTAGAAGAACTTCGATTTTTTTCGCTTCAACTTTGGTGACCGCTGCGGGTTTGAGTTCTCCGTATTCCGGTATATCTTCTAGGGTATTTTGCCAAGGGCTGTAATCGATAGCCGTCGCGGCATCACCATTTTCTGCGGTTGCTTGATTGTCGAGAATATCCAGCGCCAAGCTTTGCTCGGCGCCGCGGTATCCATGACGCGTATCGTAGGCGGTAATTCCTTTGACGACGGCGCGATTTGCACTGGATTGGAGGTCGCTTTTTATGGTGGTGTACACGGTGTAGCCGTCGGTGTAAGCTGCCAACCCTAATCTACGTATTGACTCTGAACGGGCCATTTCAGCCACATAGGATGCGCTTATTTCAGGTATGCTGTGGTGGTATTTTGCGGTGCGCGGTTCGGCTATCGCGGCGTCGAATTGGCTTTGGTCTATGCTACCCAGCTGCAGCATTCTGCCCAGTATCCAGTCGCGGCGCTGCAGAGCTCTTTTTTCGTTGACCAAAGGATTCATATTCGATGGCCCCTTAGGTAATCCTGCGATCATCGCGGTTTGAGCTAGACTTAATTTATCGAGAGATTTTCCGTAATACACTTGTGAAGCTGCCTCGATGCCATAGGCGCGATTGCCAAGGAATATTATATTGACGTAAAGTTCGAGAATTTCTTCCTTGCTGATTTCGCTCTCGATTTTCAGTGCTAACAGAATTTCTTTGAATTTTCTTGTGTAGATAACTTTTCGGGAAAGGTAGTAATTGCGTGCAACTTGCATCGTAATCGTGCTGCCGCCGGATCCCTTTCGGCCCGTAACAATAAGTTCTTTAACGGCTCTTAACAGGCCTTTTAGAGACACGCCTTTGTGCGAAAAGAATTCGGCATCTTCGGCGGCCAGAATGGCATCGATGTAATCTTGCGGAATATCATCAAATTTAACCGGGGTGCGTCTTTTTTCGCCGAATTCGCCCACCAGTTTTCCATCGCTGGAATACACCCTAAGGGGCACTTGCAGTCGGAAATCTCGCAGTGACTCGACGGGCGGCAGTTGCGGATTGAGGTACAAGTACATGCCAGAAAAAGTCAAAGTTCCGGCGCCAATACCTGTTAAGCTGAGTAAGAACAGGGTTTTGAGTAAAGTTTGTTTCAATGCCATTGTTTATCAGTATTGGTTATTGGATTACCTAGCGTCTGGGCTAGCTCATTATAGGGGCTTTTACATTGCTTTACCTAGGCAGGAATCGGGTTGCAGCCTTTAATTGAAGTGCTATAACATAAAGATAACCTAAGTTACGGATATAGATAAAAAAATGGGTGCACTGAGTTTTTTCGGTAAAAAAAGTAAGCCCCTTATTGGTTTGGACGTCAGTTCAACTTCTGTAAAATTGTTGGAGTTTAGTCAACAGGGCAGCAGCTACAGGGTGGAAAACTATGCTGTGCGACCGCTGCCGCCAAATTCCGTGGTTGAAAAAAATATTAACGACGTCGAAGCGGTGGCGCAAATCATCAAAGCGGTGGTGCATTCTAGTCGCACTCGGGTGAAAGATGTCGCTGTCGCTGTCGCCGGCTCCTCCGTGATTACCAAGTTAATTGAAATGCCCATCGATCTGAATGAAGACGCGATGGAAACTCAAATCTCGCTCGAAGCCGATCAGTATATCCCTTATCCTCTCGAAGAAGTTGCTCTGGATTTCGACATTCTCGGCCCCTCGGAAAAGAACCCCGAGCGAGTCGAGGTGCTACTGGCGGCCTGTCGTCGCGAGAACGTGGACGTGCGCTCCACCATTCTAGAGCTCGCAGGCCTCAACGCGAAGGTGGTCGATGTCGAAGCCTACACCATGGAGCGTGCCTTTTCGCTGGTTGAAGATCAACTCGAAGATCAAGACGAGCAGGTCGTAGCGATTGTCGATATCGGTGCCACCATGACAACCCTAAGTGTATTGGTTGCAGGCAAAACTATCTACACCCGCGAGCAATTATTTGGTGGGAAACAGTTAACAGAAGAAATACAACGCCGCTACGGCTTGTCCGCCGAGGAAGCTGGCTTGGCTAAAAAGCAGGGTGGTCTGCCCGACGACTACGAGCCCGAAGTGTTAGAGCCCTTCAAGGATGCGGTTGTACAACAAGTAACCCGCTCCCTACAGTTCTTTTTCTCCTCCAGTCAATACAATGATGTCGATCACCTGGTTTTGGCGGGTGGCGTGGCGTCCCTAGCCGGTTTGGCGCCTTTGATCGAAGAGAAGCTTGGCACGCCGGCAACAGTGGCTAATCCCTTTGCCAATATGTCGGTATCTTCGCGAGTTAATGCCACTTCCTTGGCGAACGATGCTCCATCCTTGATGATAGCCACGGGTTTGGCACTGAGGGGGTTTCTCTAGTATGGCGCGTATTAATTTATTGCCCTGGCGCGAGGAAATGCGCCAGGAAAAAAAGAAGGAGTTTTTGATTCAGCTAGCGGTTGTGTGCGTGTTTGCGGTTGTGGCCGGTTTTATATGGATCGAAGCCATGGACAGCAAAATCAGCGCTCAAAACCAACGCAATAAGCTTCTGGAGTCAGAAATTGCCAACTTGGAAAAGCAGGTGGTTGAAATTAAAGATTTGAAAAATAAGCGCAAAGAGCTGCTGGATCGAATGAAAGTGATTCAAGACCTCGAGGGTCGGCGTGCGGTGATTGTGCATTACTTTGATGAATTCGTTAACGCTACCCCAGACGGCATTTATGTGACCGCCCTTTCCCGCAAAGGTGATTTTCTATCTATAGAAGGTGTTGGCGAGTCGAATAATCGAATTTCAAGCTTTATGCGCAAACTCGACGATTCGGAATGGTTCTCAGACCCCGATTTAAGATCCGTTGTTGCTAAACAGATTGGGGGTCAGCAAGCCTATAACTTTAATATGCGGATTAAGGCCGTGGTGCCTGTCGACGAAGAGGTCGGAGCAAAGTAGATGGCGGATTTAAATCAGTATAAGGAACAACTACAGAATTTTGATATCAATGATATCGACTGGGAAAGAGTAGGTGTCTGGCCTTTACCTGCGCGTATTTTTTTATTTTTTTTAGCGGCGGCAGTTATAGTATTTGCGATGTATTTTTTTGTGGTAAAAGACAAGAATACTCAACTTGAATCAGTGGTGAAAAAAGAGCTAGGGCTGCGCTCTACCTTTGAGAAAAAGGCCTATGAAGCGGCCAACCTCGATCGCTATCGCGAACAGATGAAAGAGATGGAAGCTTCCTTTGGTGCCCTGGTCTCGCGCCTGCCGAGTGACACTGAGGTACCCGAATTACTTGAAGATATTTCAGACAAGGGTATCGAGAGCCGACTAACTATCCAGAGCGTCGATCTAAAAGACGAAGAGTCTACGGAATTTCATATCGAATTGCCGATTCTTATCAAGGTATCCGGCGGCTACCACGAATTTGGTGCCTTTGTCAGCGGTGTTGCAGGTATGCCGCGCATTGTTACTCTGCATGATTTTCAAATTGCAAGCCCGGTCAAAGCCGGTAATCGAGGCGCACCCGGCGGCGTTCTGTCGATGGAAATTCTCGCGAAAACTTATCGATATCGTTCGCAATAAGGAGTAAGTGATCTATGACAAAGCACAGCGGTGTGTGCGTCTTCTTCTGCGCCTTCTTGCAAGCATGTGGGTTCGGCGAGCAAAGTGACGATATTCAAAACTATGTCCAACAAGTAAAACTTCGACCAGCAGGTAATATCGAACCGATACCGGCGTTTCGACCCTATGAGTCATTCGTGTACAGTGCCACCGCAAAGCGAAGCCCATTTGAGTTGCCAGTACAAGTAGACCGGCGCGTGATTACCAACGCTAATTCCGATATTAAACCCAATGACAATCGTGAAAAAGAATATTTAGAGACATTTGATATGTCGAGCTTAAGCATGGTGGGTTCTCTAAAGAAGGGCGGCACTTTGTGGGCTTTGATTCAGGATAGCGAGGGCGTCGTGCACTGGGTTACGGATGGAAATTATCTCGGCAAAAATCATGGCAGGATAATTTCTACACTGGAAACTAAACTTGAATTAATAGAAATAGTTTCTGATGGTTTAAAAGGCTGGGTTGAACGCCCCCGGGTTCTCGCTTTATCTGAGAAGGAATAGCTGGCATGCGCATGAATTTATTACGATCATTTGCTTTATTTGTGGCTCTCGCGGCGACACATATTGCAAATGGCTCCACATTAACTGCAATCAACTTTGCCGAGCTGCCAGGTGAGCGCGCAGAAATTCGCTTGAGCTTCGACTCACTGCCGAGCGAGCCCGAAGGATATACAATTGAACAGCCCGCGAGAATCGTACTCGATTTTGCCAAGGTGGAAAATACTTTAGCGCAAAAACGTTATTCCATGGCGGTGGGAGAGGTGGCGAGTACCGTGGTGGTTAGCGGCGGTGGTCGCACACGGCTCATTATAAATTTGAATCGCTTGGTGGCTTTTGAATCGCGCGCCGAAGACGATGAATATGTTATCGAAATTGGTTCAGAATCCGCATCCCTGGCCGCAGTGGCAAGAACACCTGGTCGTCAAGCTGCGCCGCGTGACACCACACAAGATTCAAACCGGCAACAGCAGGGTGACTCGGCGTTAAGCCAATCTTGGGGTGCGGGCCCCGGCATAGCGGATCTAGACTTTCGCCGCGGTGAAGTGGGCGAGGGCAAAATCATTATTACTTTGTCTGACCCGCGTGTAAATATCGATGTCAGCGAGGTGTCCGGTGGAATTGTTGCACGCTTTCTGAAAACCGGTGTCGATGCGCGCCTGCTGCGCAAATTAGACGTGGTCGATTTTGCAACGCCAGTCACTACACTAGGGGTGAAGCAAGAAGGTGATAATGTGTTGGTCTCAGTATCGGCCAAGGGTGACTACGACTACCTAGCCTATCAAGCGGAAAACCAGTACGTTATCAGCGTTAAACCGCTAACACGCGACCAAGTCGAGGAGAAAAAACGCGAGTTTGAGTTTACCGGTGATCGCCTTTCACTCAATTTCCAAGATATTCAGGTGCGTTCGGTGTTGCAATTGATTGCCGATTTTACGCAACTCAATTTAGTGGCGAGCGACACGGTAACCGGCAGTATCACATTGCGTTTGGAGAATGTACCGTGGGACCAAGCCCTGGACATCGTACTGAAAACCAAGGGCTTGGATAAACGCCAGATCGGTAATGTTCTTATGGTTGCGCCTGCGGCGGAAATCGCCGAGCGCGAGCGTCAGGAAATTGAGACCAAAAAGCAACTGCAAGAGCTCGCTCCACTGCGTACTGAATACATTAGAATTCGCTACGCCAATGCCCGCGAACTGTTTAATCTTTTTATGGAAGCCGGCGGCGGTGGCGGCCAGGGCGGCGGTATTGGCGGGCAAGGGCAGGGCCAGGGCCAGAAAAGCTCCACGGGCAGCATTCTCTCCGATCGTGGCCAAGCGATTGTCGATGAGCGGACCAACTCAATTATCTTGACCGATACGGCAGAGAAAATTCAGGAGTTTAGAGTTCTGGTGGATCGCATCGATATTCCGGTGCGCCAAGTCATGATCGAAGCGCGGATCGTGATTGCCAACAATGATTTTAGGAAGGAGCTCGGGGTGCGTATCGCCGGGGATGCGGTAGATTCTTCCGATTCTCACAAGTACGAGTTCACCGGGCGCTTAGACGGATTGGTGAATGCCGATGGAGCCGGCCCAGAGGCGGTGTTTATCGATAGCGACGGCGATGGTATAACCGATGATGAGCGGAATTTAGCTGCTTCAAATTTAGTCGATTTGGGTGTATTTAATCCAGCAGGTGCCTTCACGTGGAATGTGATTAGCTCAAACTTTCTACTTGGCATGGAGTTGAGCGCTCTGCAAGAGTCCGGTTATGCCGAGATCGTTTCGCAGCCAAAAGTGATTACTGGCGATAAACAGCAAGCGACCATCGAATCTGGATCTGAAATTCCCTTTCAGGAAGAGTCGGCCAGCGGGGGAACCACAACCTCGTTTAAAGATGCGGTGCTAAAACTGGATGTGACACCACAAATTACGCCAGACAATCGCGTGATTATGGATTTGGTTATTAACCAAGATTCTGTGAGTAGTATCGACTTGGCGAGTGGCATTCCCACCTTGGACATTACTCAACTAGAGACACAGGTTTTGGTTGCCGACGGTGAAACCGTGGTGCTTGGCGGTATTTACCAGGTTGAGAAGGTTTCGGGGCAGACTAAAGTGCCGCTGTTGGGGGATATTCCCATATTGGGGCGTTTGTTCCGCAATGAAGTTAACCGTGAGGGCAAAAGAGAACTGCTTATTTTTATCACGCCAAAAATCATGGCGTCTGATATCATTCGGCAGTGACTGAACCAATCATACTCATTGGCCCAATGGGGGCAGGAAAATCTACCATAGGAAAATTGCTGGCTTCTCGCTTGGGTCTTGGCTTTTTTGACACTGACCACGAGATAGAGGCCCGTACCGGTGCCGATATTCCCTGGATTTTTGATGTCGAGGGGGAAAGCGGTTTCCGCGACAGGGAGCACGCAGTATTTTTCGACCTTATCAAAAAGCAAGGCGTGGTGGCCACGGGCGGTGGCATCGTGGTTCGTGAAGAAAATCGGCAACAGCTGGCCATGATGTCAAAGGTGGTATTTTTGATGGCCGGCATCGAACAGCTAATGGAGCGAACCTACAAGGATAAAAAACGTCCACTGCTGCAAGTGGACGATCCCCGCGCAACAATGAAAAAAATCTTTGCCGATCGCGAGCCGCTCTACCGCTCGGTGGCGAGTCTTGTTATCGAAACCGACGGCATGTTACCAAAACAGGTTGTCGGTAAAATTATCGATCGCCTGTCCACAGCTCCCTGACTCTGTTAGGCTCCTACGATATTCACAGCTAGCAAGCTGTGACATAATGCTCGCCTCTTCCTAATTGCTATTGAAAATTTGAAACATTATGCGTGAGTTGACGGTTAACTTGGGAGATCGCTCCTACCCCATTTTTATCGGTGCTAATTTGCTCAATCAGGTGGAGTTATACGCGCGGTATTTTTGTGGCGAACAAGTACTGGTGGTGACCAACGAAAACTTGTGGCTACCCTACGGCGAAAATTTTGTCGCTGGGCTCGCCAAGTCGCTTAACAAAGTCGACAGCGTAGTCTTACCCGATGGCGAGCAATACAAAACCTTAGCGGTGTTAAATAACATCTTCGATGCTCTGTTAGAAAATAAATATAATCGTCGCACCACGCTTGTTGCTCTCGGTGGTGGGGTTGTGGGCGATATGACCGGCTTTGCGGCTTCTGCTTATCAGCGGGGTGTGGGGTTTATTCAAATACCCACCACATTGTTGGCTCAAGTAGACTCTTCGGTGGGAGGAAAAACAGGAGTCAATCACCCGCTGGGTAAAAATATGATTGGCGCATTTTACCAACCGCAGTGCGTGGTGATTGATACCGAAGTACTGAGTACTTTGCCCGAACGAGAATTATCTGCCGGATTGGCAGAGGTGATTAAGTATGGCTTAATTGCTGACAGTGAATTTTTTAGTTGGTTAGAAGCTAACATGTTGCGTTTGATGGCCCGCGAGCGCGACGCCTTGATCTATGCTATAGAACGTTCTTGTCAAATAAAGGCCGAGGTGGTGGCGCAGGACGAAAAAGAGGCCGGCCTGCGCGCGATATTGAATTTGGGTCATACCTTTGGGCACGCCATTGAAGCCAGCCAAGGTTATGGGCAGTGGTTACATGGGGAGGCCGTTGCCGCAGGTACGGTGATGGCCTGTGAGCTCTCTCAGCGTTTGGGCTGGCTCGATGCCACGGTGGTCGAGCGCAGTGTGGCGTTATTTAACATGGCTAATTTGCCTGTAAAGCCGCCTGCCGATATGTGCCCAGAAACCTTTATGAAATACATGGCGGTAGACAAAAAAGTGTTGCATGGCACACTGCGCTTGGTTTTGCTAAAAGGGTTAGGCACTGCTGTGGTTACTTCGGAGTTTGAAAGAGACTGCCTTATGCAGGTGCTGCGTGGCGTCGCATAGCAGAGATATATTGGCTGAAATTTATTGTCTGTCAGAGAAAATGTCGGCGGTTAATACTCGTTTATCACTCCGCTTTGCGCAGCTGTATATGTACTAAACCAATGCGAACCGGAATTCGGTTCCAGTGTCTCGCAACCATTTTTATCAAAGCGAACATACCTTCTAAACACGCTACAACAATTTTTACGCTCAAGTATTCATCATGACTGAACCAAGGTTACAAGCAAATTCGTCTCAGCATTCTCTCGGTTTAGAGTATTTTTCCACGCCTAGTCGCTTGGGATTAATCCAGCAGATAGCCTATATATTGCAGTTTGGCGAGGGGCTTCCTGTGGTTCAGGGAGGCTCCGGTAGCGGTAAAACGTTTATTGCAACAGAACTGGGCTCGAACTTGAGCGTCGATGCGATGGTGGGCCGGATCAATTTGCATCAGCAGAATAGCGATTTGGAGGGCGTGTTGCGCGATATTGCTCAGTCTCTGTCGCTTTCTACCGCAGGTATGAAAACCTGTGGCGAATTGCTGGTGTCTTTGCGGCATTACTCGCGTGAACTTGTCGAGTTGCACCAGCTTGCGGTGGTGATTGTCGATAACGCGCATTTATTGAATGAATCGTCTCTCGGTGCATTACTTAGCTTGTTACAGGGTGACTTCGAAGCGGGTAAAGGCCTGAAAATGGTATTTTTTGCTCGACCGGGGCTGGTTGCGCAGATCGACGAATTACAGTTAGTCGATATCGCGGTGTTTGATTTTGAAGTGCCGCTGATGTCTGCAACTGAGCTCAAACAATTTGTCGACGATTTTTATCCTGAAATGGCTGGATTTTCCCAAGAAAAAATCACCCAAGCTTGGAATGAATCTGCCGGGAATCTGGGCTCCGCAATTGAGATACTCAAACAATACCAAGCCGTTGGTGGTAAAAACGAAGGTTTGAGTTTTCGCCTGGCCAAGTTCGAAACGGCGAGCGTACTAAATTGGTCCTCACTAAAAAATATTAATATACCCGTTAAGCATGTACTGTTCCTTGTTGTTCTCGCAGTGCTGTTTTTGTGGGTTTTTTTGGTGCAAAAAACCAGTCAAACAGAAATCTTTGCCCCGCCAAAAGCCTCTGTGCCCTTACCAGAGCGGATGAATACAATTCTCGAAGGGGAGCAAGTGGTCTCCGATTTTGAAATAGCTGAAATGGCTTCCGAAAACCTTAAGCCCGGTGAACCCATTGTGGCGGCTGAGCCAATTACCCAAGTGACCACTTCCCAGCCAAACGCGATTAATCGTCCCGAACCGACGCCGCCCGCCGAGCAGCTCGCGGCGGTAAAGCCCGTGGCCAGCACCCCGGCAAAGAATCCTGTAGCAATCGACGCTGCTACGCCTAAGGGCGGCACCACGCGGCAGGCCGGCAAATCTGTGCACAGCAGTGATGAGCAGCATTTGCTAGATCAATCCTCGGGCTACTACACTTTGCAGGTATTATCGTCGAGCCGGTCCTTGTCTCTATCGAGCTATTTGCTTCGCCAAAGTAATCGCAAAGAGCTCTACCTATATCGCAGCTTACGCGACGGCCAGCGCCGCTATGTCGTGGTTGCCGGTATCTACAAAACTCGCGCAGCGGCTGTGGCGGCAATCCCATCGTTGCCGCGAGAGCAGCAAAAAGCTGGGCCGTGGCCGCGCTCTTTAAGGTCGGTACAGCGAGAAATCGAAAAATTCTAAACGCCGTCTACGCGGGTTAAGTCGACCCTTGAGGTTCGATTTTTGCCTGTGTATGTCTGCTGTTTACTGTTCTCACTTGTAAAGCCAACACACCAATTTGATGAAATCTATGAAAAATCGTCTGTATGATCTGGATGAATTTAAGGACAATTGTGGTTTTGGGCTTATTGCTCACCTTAAAGGTCACGCTAGCCACAAACTTTTAGCAACGGGTATCGAAGCGCTCACCTGTATGACTCACCGCGGCGGTATTGCTGCCGACGGCAAAACGGGCGATGGTTGCGGTTTGCTGATTCAAAAACCCGACTCCTTCTTGCGCAGTGTGGTGAAAGACGAGCTGGGAGAAACCTTAACCGATCTCTACGGTGTTGGTTCGCTAATGCTGAGCCCTGAAAAGAGCCGAGCGGAGCTTGCCAAGAAAGTGTTGCAAGACGAGCTGCATAGCCAGGGTTTGGACGAGGTGTTGTGGCGAGAGGTACCGACGGATGCCTCTTGTCTGGGCCCCATTGCCAAGCAGAGTTTACCTGCCTTTGTGCAGTTATTTGTCAATACCCCTGCGGGCGACTCTATTAGTAGCGAGCAGCTCAAAGCCAAGTTGTTTGTCGCTAGGCGGCGCGCGGAAATTCGCTTAGCGGCCGACGATGCGTTCTATGTAGCCAGTTTCAGCGACAGTGTGCTGTCTTATAAAGGGCTGATGATGCCCGCCGATTTACCGGTGTTTTACCGCGATTTAGCGGACCAACGCATGGCAAGCGCGATTTGTATGTTTCACCAGCGCTTTTCCACCAATACTCTGCCGCGCTGGCCCTTGGCGCAGCCCTTTCGGATGATGGCTCACAACGGTGAAATCAACACCATAACGGGGAATCGCAACTGGTCTTTTGCGCGCACCAAAAAATTTGCCACCTCGCTGTTGCCAAAAGTGGACGACATTGTGCCCTTGGTGAACAGCAAAGGTTCGGACTCCTCCAGCCTGGATAACATGCTCGAGTTACTGATGATTGGCGGCATGGATATTCATCGTGCGGCTCGCATGTTGGTTCCGCCAGCTTGGCAGAATGTCGAGCAAATGGATGAAGATTTAAAATCATTCTACGAGTACAACTCCATGCATATCGAGCCCTGGGATGGCCCCGCAGGTTTGGTGTTGACTGACGGGCGCTATGCAGTGTGCACTTTGGATCGCAACGGTTTGCGCCCCTCGCGCTGGGTTATCACTAAAGACGACTGCATTACCGTGGCCTCCGAGATTGGTGTTTACGACTACGCACCGGAGGATGTCGTAGCCAAGGGGCGTCTCGGCCCGGGGCAAATTCTTTCCATTGACACTCAGGAAGGCCTGCTCAGACATACCAAAGATATTGACGATATGCTGAAAAGTGGCCGTCCCTACAGCCAGTGGATGCGCGAACACGCTTTGCGCATTGAGTCGACCTTGGAACGAGATCAGCCGGAGAGCGTGTTGACCGCCAAGCAGGTAAATGTTGCCATGAAGCTGTTTCAGTCAAGCTTCGAAGAGTGCGATCAGGTGCTGCGTCCCTTGGCGGAGAATTCCCAGGAAGCGGTGGGGTCTATGGGCGACGACACGCCAATGGCGGTGCTGTCGGAAAAATGCCGCAGCCCTTACGACTATTTTCGACAGCAATTTGCCCAGGTTACCAATCCGCCCATTGACCCGCTGCGCGAAGCGATTGTGATGTCTTTGGAAACTTGCCTGGGGCGAGAGCTGTCGGTGTTCGACGAAACCAGCGCCCACGCCGATCGCGTGATCCTGTCCAGTCCGGTGCTGTCGCCAGCGAAGTTTAAAGCGTTGGTTTCCCTGCGCCGAACCGGCTATTTGGTGGAACGGCTAGATTTAAATTACAAATCCGCCCAGCTTTCCTTGCAGCAGGCTCTCGAACTGATGTTGGACAAGGCGGTGTCCATGGTAAAGAAAGGTGTCAACCTGTTGGTGCTATCGGATATCTCTATCGCGAAAGACCGTCTGCCGATACCGTCACTGTTCGCCACCGGCGCGGTACACCATCGACTGATGAGGGAGGGCTTGCGCTGCGACGCCAATATTTTGGTGGAAACCGGCAGTGCCCGCGATAGCCATCAAGTGGCGACGCTAATTGGCTACGGCGCTACCGCAGTGTATCCCTATTTGTCGTATTACATTATTAACCGCATGATTGCGTCTGGCGAAGTGTTGCTGGAGTACAGCGACGCTTGCCGCAACTACCAAAAAGGTTTGGAAAAAGGCCTCTTAAAAATACTGTCTAAAATGGGCATATCCACGATTGCCTCTTACCGTGGAACGCAGTTATTCGAAGCCATCGGCCTGGATGAATCGGTATTGGAAACCTGCTTTACCGGCACCGTTAGCCGCTTGTCCGGGGGGGCAGATTTTTCGAATTTTGAGGCCGATTTAAAAACGGTGTCGAAAACGGCCTGGCGTGCCAGCTGCAATATTGAACCGGGCGGCTTGATCAAATATATGCACGGGCAGGAATATCACGCTTTTAACCCCGAGGTCGTTCAAGCCCTGCAAAAGGCGGTTCGCTCTGGCGATTACTCTGCCTGGCGCGATTACGCCATGTTGGTTAATCGCCGACCGGTGGCGACACTGCGCGATTTGCTGCGACTGCGACCCGATGTCGAAGCGATTCCATTGGATGAAGTGGAGCCTGTGAGTGAGATTGTGAAGCGCTTCGATTCCGCTGCGATGTCTCTCGGCGCCCTCAGCCCTGAGGCTCACGAAGCCCTCGCTGAGGCAATGAACGCGCTGGGTGGGCGCTCCAACAGCGGTGAAGGCGGTGAAGATCCGGCGCGCTTTGGCACCGCAAAAGTGTCCAAAATCAAGCAAATTGCTTCGGGCCGATTTGGGGTAACGCCCCACTACTTGGTGAATGCTGAAGTACTGCAGATCAAAGTGGCTCAGGGCGCCAAACCCGGAGAGGGCGGTCAATTGCCCGGTAGCAAGGTGAACGAGCTGATCGCCCGCCTGCGTTATTCGGTACCTGGTGTGACTCTGATTTCGCCACCGCCGCATCACGATATCTATTCTATTGAAGACCTATCGCAACTGATCTTCGACTTAAAGCAAGTTAATCCCGAGGCTCTGGTATCGGTGAAGCTGGTCTCTCGGCCTGGGGTTGGCACTATCGCAGCGGGAGTGGCTAAGGCGTACGCCGACCTTATTACCATTTCTGGCTATGATGGCGGCACCGCTGCCAGCCCACTCACTTCAATCCGCTATGCGGGTTCGCCATGGGAGCTGGGTCTGGCGGAAACTCATCAAACTCTGCGCGCCAATGACTTGCGCGGCAAAGTGCGACTGCAGACCGACGGCGGTTTAAAAAGCGGTTTAGATGTCGTGAAAGCCGCTATTTTTGGTGCTGAGAGCTTTGGTTTTGGCACCGCGCCGATGGTGGCTTTAGGCTGCAAGTACCTGCGAATATGTCACTTGAACAACTGCGCAACCGGAGTTGCCACCCAGCAGGAGCAGCTGCGCAAAGATCACTACGTGGGCACGGTGGAAGCGGCGAGCAACTTTTTCCGCTTTGTTGCCGAGGAGGTGCGCGAGTGGATGGCGGCCCTCGGGGTGAGACGCATGCAGGACTTGATCGGTCGCGTCGATTTGATGCAGACCAAAGAGGGCATAACCGCTAAGCAAAAGCAGCTCAATCTCAGTGGCCTACTTTATGACGATGAGCTCTTGCAGCAGAAGCCGCAATTTTGCCTGCAACCGAAAAACAAGCCCTTTGACCAGGCCGAACTCAGCGAAAAGATACTCACAGATTTGATGCCGGCCATCGAGTCCAAATCTGGCGGTGAGTTCAGTTATCAAATTACCAACTGCGATCGCTCTATTGGCGCTCGGATTAGCGGCGAAATTGCCAGGCGCTACGGCAATAAGGGTATGGCCGATAAACCCTTGATCCTGGGCTTTAGCGGGATTGCTGGGCAAAGCTTCGGGGTGTGGAATGCCGGCGGCTTGCACCTGTATTTGGATGGTGACGCCAACGACTATGTCGGCAAAGGCATGGCGGGGGGTAAACTGGTCATTCGACCACCATCGGGCTCACAATTCGTCAGCTGCGACACCAGTATTATTGGTAACACGTGCTTGTACGGCGCCACCGGTGGGCAGCTTTTTGCTGCTGGACGCGCCGGCGAGCGCTTTGGCGTGCGCAATTCTGGGGCTCACGCCGTGGTGGAGGGCGCTGGGGACCACTGTTGTGAGTATATGACGGGAGGCGTGGTGACGGTGTTGGGCGATATCGGCTTAAATTTTGGCGCCGGTATGACGGGTGGTTTTGCTTATGTGCTGGATCGCAGCAACACCTTTGTCGATAAATACAACCACGATCTGGTGGATATTACCCGGGTCAACACCGAATTGCTGGAAGATCACCGCCACAATTTGCGTGAAATTATTCGCGAATTTGTCGCCGAAACCCAGAGTGAGTGGGGACAGCGCATTCTGCGCGATTTCGAGCGCTATGTAGGGCGCTTTTGGTTGGTGAAACCGAAAGCCGCTAACTTGCACCATCTGTTGAATAGCGTTACCCGTCGCGGTGAGTAACGCAGGCCTTGTCAGTGATATCAAGCCTTAATTGGGAGTATGTAATTTGGACCGTTTAAACAATAGTTTTCAGTTTATCGACGTCGGTCGTCAAGATCCGAAGAAAAAGCCGATAGAAAGCAGGAAGAAGGACTTTATCGAAATTTATGAGCCCTTTAGCGAAAACCAAGCTAAACGTCAGTCGCACCGCTGCTTATCTTGCGGCAACCCTTACTGCGAGTGGAAGTGCCCGGTGCACAATTACATTCCCAATTGGCTAAAATTGGTTTCTGAAGGCAATGTGATCGCCGCCGCCAACTTGTGTCACCAGACGAACTCCCTGCCCGAAGTCTGCGGTCGGGTGTGTCCGCAAGACCGTCTGTGTGAAGGTGCTTGCACTCTCAACGACGGCTTTGGTGCTGTGACCATTGGCAATGCGGAAAAGTACATTACCGATACCGCCTTTGCCCTGGGCTGGAAGCCCGATATGTCGGAGGTAGAGTGGACTAACCAGCGTGTCGCGGTGATTGGTGCTGGTCCTGCGGGTTTGGCCTGTGCGGATGTTTTGGTGAGAAATGGTGTCAAGCCGGTGGTGTTCGATCGCTATCCCGAAATTGGTGGTTTGCTCACTTTTGGCATCCCAGAATTTAAGCTGGAAAAGTCGGTGATGGTGAAACGCCGTGAAGTCTTCAGCGAAATGGGCGTTGAGTTTCGCCTGAATACCGAAGTTGGGAATCAGGTCTCCATGGAAAACCTGCTCGCCGAATATGATGCCGTTTTTATGGGAATGGGTACCTATACTTTCATGAAGGGTGGTTTTCCCGGCGAGGAGCTTCCCGGTGTGTGCGATGCGCTCCCTTATTTGGTGGCCAACGTCAACCGCAACCTGGGCTTCGAAAAATCGCCGCAAGACTACATCTGTGTGGAGGGGAAGCGCGTGGTCGTGCTGGGTGGGGGCGACACGGCAATGGATTGTAATCGCACCGCGATTCGCCAGGGGGCTACTTCGGTGGTTTGCGCCTACCGACGAGACGAGCTCAATATGCCCGGTTCTCGCCGCGAAGTGCAAAATGCACGCGAAGAGGGGGTTGAATTTTTGTTTAACCGTCAGCCTCTAGCCATTGTTGGCGATGGGAGCGTCGAGGGGGTGCGAGTGGTTTCCACACGCTTGGGGGAACCCGACGAAAACGGACGCAGGCGACCCGAGCCCATTGCGGGCAGCGAAGAGTTGATTCCAGCCGATCTAGTGCTGGTGGCTTTTGGCTTTAAACCCAGCCCGGCGGACTGGTTCGACAAATTTGGTATTACCACTAACCCTTGGGGTGGTGTCGAGGCGGCCGAAGCACAAGAATTTAAATTTCAAACGGCAAATCCTAAGGTGTTTGCTGGAGGGGACATGGTGAGAGGCTCTGACTTGGTTGTCACCGCTATTTGGGAAGGCCGGTCAGCTGCTCAAGGTATACTCGATTACCTCGGTGTCTAAAGCGACAACTAACGGCGAAGATATTACAACATGACTAAATTAAAGAATGACCGATTTCTCAGAGCCCTGCTAAGGCAGCCTGTAGATGCAACCCCAGTGTGGATGATGCGTCAAGCGGGTCGCTACCTGCCAGAGTACCGCGCAACCCGCCAGCGGGCCGGCGACTTTATGTCGCTGTGCATGAACCCCGAATTGGCCTGCGAGGTAACGCTGCAGCCCCTGGAGCGCTATCCACTGGATGCGGCGATTCTGTTTTCGGACATTCTTACCATTCCCGATGCGCTCGGCCTGGGGCTGTACTTCGAAACTGGCGAGGGCCCGCGTTTTAAGAAGCCGGTGCGCACCAGCCAAGATGTCGACGCCATAGAGCGTATCGACCCCCTGAAGGACCTGGATTACGTGATGCAGGCGGTATCCACCATACGCCGCGAACTCAATGGTCGTGTACCTTTAATCGGTTTTTCTGGCAGCCCGTGGACCCTGATGACCTACATGGTCGAGGGCGGCAGCAGCAAAGATTTCCGCCGCGCTAAAGCGATGTTGTTTGATCAGCCAGAATTGGCGAAAAGGCTCTTGGATAAACTCACCGACTGCGTAGCCGCTTACCTCAACGCGCAAATTGATGCGGGTGCACAGGCGGTGCAAATTTTTGATACTTGGGGTGGTGCGCTGCCACACTGGGCCTACACTGAGTTTTCCCTAAACCCCATGCTGGCTATTGTCAGCAAGTTGAAGAAGGAAAACGAAGGCCGCCGAGTACCGGTGATTCTGTTTACAAAAGGTGGCGGGCAATGGTTGGAAGCCATGGCTGGGCCGGGGGTTTCCGCCCTGGGTCTGGACTGGACTACGCCGATTGACCAAGCCAGAGCCAGAGTCGGGCACAAAGTCGCTTTACAGGGTAATATGGACCCCACCATGCTCTATGCAAACCCCAAACGCATTCGCGAAGAAGTGGCCAGCATACTCAAAGCTTACGGCAGCGGTCCCGGCCATGTGTTTAATCTTGGCCACGGGATTACACCAGAGGTTTCACCCGAACATGCCGGTGCGTTTATAGAATCCGTGCATGAGTTGTCTTT
>JAHQVY010000002.1 GCA_019634095.1 Cellvibrionaceae bacterium | reverse complement strand
GCCGCAACACTGAGCCAGTTTTCTCAATCCCTGGCGCTTCAAGCAGCCAATATCCCCGCCGAAGCGGCGACCTTGTTAAAAAACGTCGAAAGTGAGCTGCGCCAAGAATTAGAGGTGCGCTACCAAATTGCTGAAATTGGTCAAGAGCTAGAGCTTGCTGCTGGAAATTATCAATCTTTGGTTGCCAAGGGCCTACGTATCATTGAAGAGCGCTCGATTTTCCGCCGCAATATTGCCCGGGTTACCACTGATGCTCGCTACCGGGATTATGTGTACCGAGTGTTCCGTAACGATGCCTTGCAAAAATATCGATCCTCTTTCGATATGGCTGCTCGCTACACCTATTTAGCGGCCAAAGCCTTTGATTATGAAACCGGCTTGCTAGTGAATAACGCTGTGAACAGTGAGTTCTTCGACAGTATTTTAAAGCAGCGTTCGCTGGGGCAATTTAACGTCGCGGTAACGAACATCGCTAACTCCACGCCTTTCGCCAATGTGGAAGGCTTATCCGACCCCCTGGCAAAAATGAAGCAAGCCTACGATGCCATGGCGGCAAACTTTAACAATGTTTATGACCAGAATGTGCGCTTTTCGCTGCGCGAAGAAATGCTGCGTATTCCGACTGATACGGACTTTGATCAAGCTTGGCAACAAGCCTTAACTGAAGCCTTGGTGCCCAACCTTTGGGATATACCGGAGTTTCGCCAATACGCAGTGGCGCCGCGATCGGAGTTGGCGGGCGCGCTTCCCGGTTTGGTGCTGCGTTTTGGCACGGAAATTAATTACGGCACGAATTTATTTGGCTGGCCCTTAGCTCCGGGGGATTCCTCCTACAGCACCACCTATTCTGCAACCAAGTTTCGCCGCGTTGGCATCGATTTAAAAAACTACGACGGTAACTCCCTGCTGGCTGCCACGCCCTATGTGTATCTGTTGCCGGTGGGAGTCGACGTGCTGCGCTCACCCACGGCAATCGATCGCATTCGTCAATACACCGTGCTGGAACAGGCGATTCCGGTGCCGGTGGATTTAGTGAATGGCGGCGGTTTCCAACAGGCGGGGTGGATACCTTCCCTGGATGGCATTTCGCAAAGCGATAGCTGGGATGCACAGCGCAAGCACCCGCAACTGCAAGCCGGCTGGGGGGCGAATTTAGGGCAGTTACAGCCCCTTGGCAGCACACGCTTGGTAGGGCGTTCGGTGTGGAATACCGAATGGCTGCTAGTGATTCCCGGCGAGGGCCTGTTAAGTGATGGGCAAGAAGGCCTGCGGCGTTTAATTCGCGGCGATGGCAGCGGCAATGGTATTTCCGATATCGAATTGTTCTTCGAATCTTTTAACGTGCAATAAGGGGAATAATCATGATTAATAAGTTAACTAAATCCTTTTTGCCGCTAGCTGCCTTCCTGTTGCTGGCTTTATCCGCCGGTTGCGGTCAGGGTTCGAGTAAGGCAAACGAGGTGCTGCGGGTGGCGGACCAAGTTGTATTGGCGGAAGAATTACTGGCCCTAGCCGAAGCCCAAGGGGAGAGCCATTCCGAACAAAGCTTAAGTCGTATAGCGCGTTTAACTGCCGAAGACTTGGCCGCTGAACAGCGTTTATTGGCCGAGGGTTGGGATAAAGACCCGGCTTTTATTCAAGCCAGGCGGCGTTTTATTCGCGCCTATGTTAACGCGCGAATTAATCGTGAGCTGGAGAAAGAGATCCGGGTTAGCGAAGCAGAAATTGCCGCGTATTTTGAGCAGAATAAACAACGTTATGGCCGCCCCAAGCAGTATCGCGTGGCACTAATTGATATTGCAAAAAAAGATCATGCAGACCGGGCTGCAGCGGTGGCGAGCCAGCTTTACGCCGAGCTTAGCGCTGTGCCTGCGGGTAAGGCGCAAGACCGCTTATTTAACCAGATGGCGGCCCAGCATTCGTCGCATTTAGGTTCGCGCTTCCAAGGCGGTGATGTGGGTTATTTACAAGAGGGTGACCCCGCCTGGCCCACGCCGCTGCTGGATGCGGTATTTGCCAGCTCTATGCAGCAGGCTTTGGGCGAAATAATTGCCACGCCGAAGCATTTTTATATTTATCGTATCTTGGGCCAGCGGCAAGCGGTAGAAGCTTCGCTGCAAGACCATCGCGATAAAATTCGCGGCAAGCTCTTGGCCGAGAAACAGGATGCCATGCGACATAAAGGCCGAGAACAACTGGTGCGGGGCCTAGACATTAAAATAAATGAACAGGTCATTAAGCGGGTTGCCAGCGTGGAAGAAACGCAACAGCGAGAGCCGGCAAAAATTCCAGCCGGTTAGAGACGTGCAGGGGCGTTTGAACGCGTTAACCAAAACATCTATTGTGTTTAAGAAGGGTAAAATTATGCCATCTTTATTAAAAATCTCGCTGGCCTTACTGCCGGTAATGGCTGCAAAAATAAATGCCGCAATCAGTGAGCCACCAAATACTTATTACGGTGAGGTGGAGGTAGACAGCCAACCACTCACTGCAAACGCCGTGCAGTACAGTGTGTTGGTCAAATTCAATGGTGTGGAGCTCGACCGCTATACCATGGGCGATCTCGAACAAGCCGCCGACAACTATGTGCTGCGGGTGCCCAGTGATGCGATAGGCAACCGCCTGGAAAACGCTACCCGCGAAGGCGATAGCGTGGAGTTTTATTTAGCAGACGCCTTTGGCAGCGAAAATTTACTGCGCTCTCACCTGGTTGGCCAGCGCGGGCAAAGCCACTATTTAAAATTAAGGTGGCAAGATAGCAACAACGATGGCGTGAATGACCTTATGGGAGGCAGCACGGCAAGTGCTGTGGGTAATAGTGGTAGCGCTACACCGGGTAGCCTTAGCGAGGGCATTGCGGTCAGCGGGCAACAAAGCGCAGCCCTCAATACTGAAAACAGCTCCCTGAACCGCTCAACTCAGCAGTCTGCTAGCGAAGAACAGCCAAGCCCAAGTATTTTACTTAGCGCTTGGGTCGGTGAAGAAAACAGCCGAGTTCATTTGCCGGCCACTGGGGCCGGCGCCGCTTTGTATCGCAGCGCCGATGCCGAGTGTAAGCTTGTTAATTATTCGCTATGCGATTTTGGGCAAATGGATATTGTTAAGCACGACAGCCTGTTCGATAGCGCAGCACAATTAAATCAAGCGGCGTACTACACCTTGCTTGCGAATAAGGGGGCTGGGTTTACAGGCAGTGCCACGCTGATTGTCGATGTACAACAGTCCTCACCGGTGTTGCCGGCGGGTGCTCAAGGCTTAATAAGTTTTAATAATAAACTCTGGCTTGTTGGCGGTGGTTTAGGCTCCGAAGCGCAGGCGCTTTGGTCCTCTGACGATGGCCTGAACTGGCAACAGCAGCCTGTGCAGGGCGAATTAAGTTTAGCCCGCCGCGGCCACCAGCTAGCCCGTTTTAAACAACAGTTGTGGTTACTTGGCGGCAAAAACCACCTGGGTGAATTAAACGAGGCCTGGGTTTCGGATGACGGCCTTAACTGGCAGGCGCGGCCTTTGCCCAGCGAGTTTAGCGCTCAAGCAGGGCTTAAGGCTTTGCATTGGCTTGAAAACAAACGTCTTGCAGCAATTGAGCTATCGTTAGTTGGCGAGGTGGATGCACTGCAAAGCGCGGTTCTCAATAACTTCTTGTTTATTGTAAATAAAGATAAACCGCAAGAAATATGGCGCTTAGATAAACAAGGCGAATTGCGCAAGGGCTTCGTTGGCGAATTTTTCTATGGAAATTAATTAAGGTTTGGTTGTGGGGTAGGGAGAGCTTTCATTTATTTTATGATTCATACTCTCCACAGTACCCAATGAAAAGGCCTTTTTTACTTTAAATCCATTTATGTATACGCAAAGAGGGGGCCTTTCGACATGGCAGCAATCCTACAAATGTAGATTAAATGCAATAAATATCACGCTGCACCTCTGTTTTATACACAAGTTTTATATCCCCAACTGTTGCATAATCTCAGCATAAGCAAGCCCTGTATATACAGGGCTGCTGGCTTAATTAAGTGCCATTGATCTATACTCATAATGTTGGATTTAGACCTTATTAGCGCGCTCCTTGTGTTCTATGGCGGCGTTGCTGTGCCTCAAATAGACAGGGAGTTTTGCGTTATCGCTCTTTGCCAAGGTCAAAAATTGACGCGCCGCTAAGCTCTAGCTTAAGAAGTCGACATTTTTCATTAATTGAGTAATCAGCATGCAAACGTTTAAATGTGACTACTGTGCACAACTGCTTTTTTTTGAAAACAATCTTTGCATCCGCTGTGGACATTTATTGGGGTTCTCAATTGAAGAGGGTGATGTTCTAAGCCTTAAACCATCCAATGATTCCTCCGATAGATATGTCGATGTGAGTGACCCAGACGGTGCTCAATACCGTTTGTGCCAAAATTCAATAAAATTGAATGCCTGTAATTGGTTAATTCCTGCAAATGAACCCGATGAGTATTGTATGTCTTGTCGGCTAACTGACATATTGCCACCAATACAGGATGAAACACGCCGTATTCAATGGGTAAAAGTCGAGACGGCAAAAAGGCGCTTGCTGTACACGTTAATTGATTTGGGGCTTCCAGTTCCTTCAAGAGCCGAAAACCCTGAGTTGGGATTGGCGTTTAGATTTGAGGAATCTACGCCAGAGAAACAAGTGTATACCGGCCATGCATCGGGCATTATTACCCTAAATATGGCAGAGGCAAATGCTTCTTTTCGAGAAAACGCGCGGGAAAAGTTAGGCGAGGTATACCGAACGGTTTTGGGCCATTTGCGCCATGAGTGTGGGCATTATTATTGGGAATTACTCGTTTTACCCTCTGAAAAATGGTTGCCCATTGCACGTGAAGTTTTTGGCGATGAAACCGTAAGCTACAAAGACGCAATTGAAAGACATTACGCCAATGGTGCACCAGAAAATTGGACTGATTCTTACATTAGTGCTTATGCCACAATGCACCCCTGGGAAGATTGGGCTGAAACATGGGCCCACTATCTACATATGCTTGATACCTTAGATACCGCAGCCTCTTATGATTTAGTTGTTAAATCGCCTTCAACAAAAGGCAAAAATCGACGCTTTAAAACCACTATGCGGCATCACCAAAATTTCGATAAATTATTTGAAATGTGGTACTCACTAACGTTTGTTATAAATGGGTTAAGCAGAAGTATGGGAATGCCCGATAGCTATCCGTTTGTTATATCGAAAACCGTAAAAGAGAAGCTAAGGCTTGTTCACAATATAGTGAGTGACCTAAGCAAAAATTGACTCTGAGTTTGTACCGCTAGTGTTTAAATATTGGGCCTTGTGAGTGCCACCGGAAGGCCCTTTGCTACATCCTTGTAAGCAAAACTTCCGCATCAAAAATCAGGTAATGTTAGGGTAAAGCTTGTATTGTTTGTCGCTAACGCAAATAGGTGTTTAAAAATTTAAGGTAAGCTTTTTGCGCAGTAATTCGGTTCGCTTTTTTTCTAAAGCCGTGTCCTTCGTCTGCAAACAATACATACTCTACGGGAACGTTGTTGGCGCGTATGGCTGCAACCATTTCATCGCTTTCAACCTGCAACACTCTCGGGTCGTTGGCGCCTTGAACGACCAGTACGGGCCGCTTAACTTTATCGCCGTGAAACAGGGGCGAAATGCGGGTTAATCGTTCTTTGTCGGTGGTGGGGTCGCCGAGTTCTGCATAGAGGTACTCTTTAAAAGATTCCCACCAGGGGGGAATGCTTTCCAGGGTTCTCACCCAGTTAGTAACGCCAAAAATATTGATACCCATTTTAAACTCATCGGTAAAGGCCATGGCTGCCATAGTTAGGTAGCCGCCATAACTGCCGCCCATCACCGCAATGTTGTCTCGGTCTACCCAGTTTAGGGATTGAAGATATTTTTTGCCATAAACCACATCTTGTAGGTCGTCTTCTCCGTGGCGTTTGTCGTCGAGGTGGAAAAACGTCTTGCCATAACCGGATGAGCCGCGGTTGTTAATGCCCAGCACGGCATAGCCATTATTAACCAAATGCTGTACCAAAGCCGAATACCCTTTCCTGGTTTGCCCGCCGGGGCCGCCATGAATAAAGATAATTGCCGGCACCTTCGATTGTTGGCTCGCTTGCTGAGGTTTGAAGAGTAAGTTGGGTATGGCTACGCCATCGAAGCTCTTAAAACGCACAACCTGGCTGGAAACCAAGTGAGATTCGTTAATCTCTGGGTTAAGTGAGTTGGATAAGCGAAGCACTGCATCGTTGCCGATGGTGTAGGTGTACAAATTCGATGGTGATACATCGGAATTTAAATAAAAAACCACCTGGGTTTCGTCGCTCGAAAAACTTACGCCGCGCAAGTCACCAGGGGGCAGCTGAGGCAGTTTTAGTTGCTCGCCAGTGCGGGTGTTTTTGATATCCAGTTGTGTTTGGGCATCTGCGTTTATTCCCGCTACGCGATATTTGCCATTCTTAGAGTAGTAATAAAACGACAGGCCCCAATCGGCGGAATATTTGGGGGCCGTTTTTGCAGTTTTTAGCGCGTAACTGTAGGCTCGCTGAAATTCATGGCCTTCGTTGCTTCCGTAAATCAATTGCTGGTTGTCTGGTGTGAAGGTATAAACAGAATGGCTGACCTTGCCTTGATGCGGTGTAATCAGCACCGGCTTTTCGGGGGAATGAGACAAGTTAACTAAGTAAATATCATCGTTATCGTTACTGTGGGTTTTAAGCAGGGCTAACCATTGCCCGTCATCACTCAACGCAGACAAATTGAGGGCGTCATTGTTTTTATAAACTAATTCCCGTGAGTAGTCGCGCACTTGGTAGCGATATAAATCCATAGCTTTTGGGTCGCGCTCATTGGTGGCCACATAGAAATGCCGATTGTTTTGGTGCCAGCCAAAAAAAGATGCTCGGTGTTTCTCTCCCGGCGTAATATCTTTCACCGTGCCGTCTAATTCGCGCACGTAAATATGGTCCAGCTCGTTGCCGCCCTGGTCGGAGCGATAGAGAAAGCGATCATCCTCGGGAAACCAGCTAATGGCCCGAATGGCATTGGTGGTGGAATGGGTGAGTTGATTTTGGTTGGAGCCGTCGAGAGAGTAACGATAGATATTAAATATGCCAGATTTATCACTCGAGACCAGGACGGCTGTCCCTGTATGATTAATCGAGCTGCCAAATATGGTGCGATTGTCAAAGAATGCCTCGGCTGAATAGACTTTAAATTCAGTGTTAGTATTCATCGTTTGCTTATTATTCCCTGATAAGTTGGTGGTTTTTGTACTGTTGTCAACACAGCTATAAAGAGTGAATGACAAAGCAAGCAGTAACACCTTATAAATTCGATTCATATAATCCCCGCTAAAAACAGCGTTTTTTATTAACATTGTTTGCCTATGCAACTACCTGCTGCCGCGTTTTATCTCACCTGGCTCGGTTAAGAGGTTGCGGCTTTCGAATAATCGCCGATGGCTTTCATTTTGCGTGCTGAAGGCTCGTATCTAGGCGCTGAGGGCTTTAGATTAGTCGCTTAGGCGCTGAAAAAGCCTGGCTAGCGAGTGTAAGTTTCTACCGTCCACGTTGCAATGTCGCTAAGCTTCTGCGTTATGAGATTGTTCGAATGATGTTTGCAAAAACGTATGTATTGTTGAAGCCAGCTTGTTGTACCTGTTAAGCGTAAGGTGCCTCAGCGTATTGTTATCGCCGGTTTACTATGCGCGGTTATGGTATGCGTATTCTGCGCCAAGTGGCTCCAAGCTAGACAGTTTGTGGTTTTTGTCCATTGCTGTCGTTTTCTCTGGCACAGCGCATATACCGTGAACGTATTCGCAGCTGGCGTCCAGTACATTCAGGCTGGACAGGCACCAGGCGAGGTGTCTGGCGACTTTGCCCACATTGGCCGGCTAGCCATTTCCTCTGCAACCCGAGAAGAGCTGGTTACAGAGGAAAAGTGGCGCCGAATTCAGTAAAACCTAGCGTAAATAGAAGGATTTGCTGGGCGCCTTGCGGTGCTCGATTTGGGCGTGTATGAAGCGTGGCTGCTTGGGCCCGGTGAAATTGGAGCTTGAGTTGGCGGGAAAGCCCATTGTCCCTGACGATATCGTGAGTGCCGTGCATGGGAGACGCCAAGGCTTTCTGCAACCGAGGCGCAATGGCTATTCTGCTTTGTCGCGCGTGGCGAAGAACCAAAATCGATACGCGATTAAGGTCGCAATCTCAACGCGGTGGGTGTAGTCCGGCAGCTTTGCTTCGTAATGACACTTCTACACTTCAGCCCTTATCAACTGTTTGATTCGCCGGCCAATGGATGACTTTGCACGAGTTGCATCTTGTTTAGCGGCTTTCACTTGGTCCCACACTTTGCCTTCAAGTGCCAATGCTTGAATAAATCTCCTGTCGTCAACGCAGTAAACTGCTTTTCCCGTGAGCGAGGCGATTGCATCAGCTTGCCAAGATGAGCTCTCGATAAACAAAAAGGCTGGCGAATTTTTATAAATATCCGCTTTAAATTTAGCGTCT
>JAHQVY010000013.1 GCA_019634095.1 Cellvibrionaceae bacterium | reverse complement strand
TGGCTTATTCGCAAGGAAAAAGGCTTTTTTATCGAAGTGTTCGGCCAAAAATGTTTGGCGATGGCTGCCGGGTATTACCTGTAAGCCGCCGTTGCTTGAGGTTTCTCTGCCTAAAGCCAACCAGGCTGTAATAAGTTCCGGCTTGGCAAAACGCCAATAGCGGCTGTCTTGATGCCAGCCGGTGTCGCTGCTAAAGCGGGGGGATTTTGTCATTAGGCAGTTGTGATGGGCCTGACTTAGGAAAATATCCGGGTGCTTAAAAAGTTGTTGCAGGCAGTTTTTTAAGCTGGGGTTTGTAGCATAGGATTGCCACATTGGATCGCGCCGGTAGGCACCCAGCAAACGCCTCGTGGTGTAACCGCCCTCATGGGCAGCGGAAGCCGGCGCTCCGGGGTAACCCAGTTGCGCCTCAAGTTCCCACGGTTCGCTGGGCTTTTTGAATTGCAGCTGCGCCAGTTGTTGCATCGCTGCTAGGGCTTCACCGCTCAACCACTGTGGCAGAATTATGTAGCCGTTTTTTTCAAAGGCGGCAATTTGGTATGGGGCAAGGCTAAACAGCTTGGGATTGATAACATTCAACGAAGGGATCTCTGTGTCTTATGGTTTCTTAGGTTTGGTTAATATTGCTTGCTGTTGGCTTGTTTAAGGATTGTTCGCTTGTCTTGTAGGTTCGCGTGTAGAGGAGGGTGGTTGTACTCCGCCAGCCCACCAACTCAATTGCCAGTTCGAACTTAGCCAGCAAGACAGACGATTAGCCGTATTGCCAATCATCTGGGGCTGAATGGCACTTAATTTAGCGCCGCTGCAAGGGTTGGCCGGCATATTGTCCAGGCCTTTCTTTAGTGCCGGTAAGTTTATCGCTGGATTGCAGAGCAAACTATACCCGTAGTGCTTAGATTTAGCCGTGCTTCGATTGCAAAATGATCAGACACCGATCTGCAGTACTGGGTTTTGTCCATTCAGCGAGTGCGAGGATGACGGCGGATGGTTTTCTCGCGAGAGTGGCCGCCTTGAGTAGGTTGGGGTGTTTACATTAAACGTTCTTTTGTCGATGATGGCACAATTGTGTAATGGCGAAGAATGAAATGAATTGTGGGAAGGGGGTTTGGCAGGGTGCTTAGCAAGCAAGACTGAGTATAACCGTAAATATTGAAACTAGCCGCCAAGATACCAAAATGACTGTTCAACCCCTTCTTTATGTCCTATACTATTTAGTATAAGACATAGCGGGGATCGCTGTCACTTTGTATTTGGGCCACTTACAGTCTACATCACGCCGCGCTTGAGTTTTCCCAGTTTCGCCAACAATAACCTTGCTGTGGTCCCAACGCTAGCCCGAATATTTCGTATTAAATTCCAAATCTCAGCTCAAATCTCACCTCAAAACTCACCTAATAAAGACAAACAGCCTCTGCCGGCAATTTAGTAAATGCACGTTGCGATTGGTTTTTTGATTCATGTGACTGCGGGTTCTGTTAATCTAGGCGCTTCGATGCCATACAAACTGTAATAATCCACAAACTTGATACCAGCATGTTTAAACCACCTAAGCCCTTTATCTACGAATACATTCCCTTAGTAGCTCTTAAGCCTTTAATAACTATTAAAAAGCCATATAAAAAGCCATAGCTAAATTTTAATAGATGGTGAGTTATATTCGCAGCACGTGACAACCACAGCTAAAAACCCCAAAGTCTATTGTTTACCCCAAATTACCGTCGCCAATGCCGGTCGTGCTCATGAGGCTTTAATTTCATTCGCTTCGGGTACACCACTTGGATTCGGCTGTTTTTCACGCTATTGGTATAAAATGTCGGCGCTGTATGAGTTAGCGGATTTTGATGGTAGCATCCTCCCTATCAAGCCCCTACAACTGACGAAGCGGAAAATGGTAAATCCCAAACCTATAGCACTGTATCCCACCTATCAAAGCTTACAACATTTTGATTTTTGCGATTATCCGCAGCTACACGCCAGCTTAAAAAACGGCGAGATTTGGTGGCTTGATCATTGGAACCTGGGCCGCGAATTTCTCAGCTATATTGGTCGCAACAAATCTGAGCACACCTTCAACCGTTTTCGCAATGAAACTGAACGTTTTCTGCAATGGCTATTCTTGATCAAAAAACAATCGCTGGAGCAGCTGCGCAAAACCGACATTCTGGACTATGCCGATTTTTGCTGGAAGCCGCCTCTAAATTGGATTTGCTTCGCCAACAGTGACAAATTTAACCTGGTAAACGGTTGTTACCAGCAAAATCAGGCTTGGGCCCCGTTTAAGCTGACACTCCCCAAATTAAAGCCAGGTTCCGAACTTGCCCCAGACAAGAAAAAATATAAACCGTCGCAGCAAACGCTGGCAGCGAGCTTTACGGCTATTGTTGCCTTTTATAAGTATCTTAATGGTGAAGAAATTCTGCATGGCAATCCGGCACAATTGGCCAAAGCCGATTGCAAGTATTTCGTTAAGGATGCACAGGTAAAAGAAGTTCGCCGCCTTTCCCAAGACCAGTGGCAAATGCTGTTCGATGTCGCTGTAGCTTTAGCAGACCAAGACCCAAACTACGAGCGCAATCTGTTTGTTGTCTGTGCCCTCAAAACCCTGTTTTTGCGGATTTCCGAGCTTGCCGAGCGCAAAAACTGGCGACCGCAAATGGGTCACTTTTGGCAAGATAGCGATCAAAATTGGTGGTTAAAAATTTATGGCAAAGGCCGCAAGCTGCGCGATATTACTGTACCGGAAAGTTTTCTGGTGTATTTAAAGCGCTATCGCGAATACCGTGGTTTAAGCCCCCTGCCCTCCATTAATGAAAGCGACGCCATTGTCGAAAAACTTCGCGGCCGTGGCGGTATGACACCTCGCCAATTAACCCGTATTGTGCAAGATGTTCTCGACCGCGCCTACGAAAAAATGCGGCAGCAACGCGGCGAAGATGCCGCGCAAAAACTGCGTGAGGCTTCCAGCCATTGGTTGCGCCACACCGGGGCCAGTATGGAGGTGGAACGGGGACGCGCTTTAAAAGACCTTTCCGAAGATTTGGGTCACGCCAGTATGGCCACGACCGATACCATTTATGTACAAACCGAAAGTCGTGTGCGCGCTAAAAGTGGTAAATCGCGCCCGGTGTAACCTAGAAACTACTTGAAGTTTTGTCATGGGTATTAAATCTTTAAATATCAATCGATTAAGCTCTAAAGCTGCACTTATTTTTACGCTGCTGGCAGCGTGGCCTGCGCAGACAAAGCCGGTGCTCGGCGTGGCGGTTGCGGCCAATTTTATTCAGCCTATGCACGCCATCGCGGAAAAATTTGAAGGCAAATGCGCCTGTACATTGCGCTTATCCTTTGGTTCTTCTGGCAAGTTGTACGCCCAGATTCTGCAAGGTGCCCCATTCGATGTGTTTCTCTCCGCCGATGCCGACAAACCGCAACAATTGGTGAAACGCCGCAAAGCCATTGCGGCCAGCCGTTTTACTTATGCCTTGGGCAGTTTGGTGTTATGGTCCAATCAAGCCCATACTCTGGCGGTGGAGCAACGTTTGAAAAGTGGGCGATTTAAAAAAATCGCCATAGCTAACCCCACTCTGGCGCCCTATGGCAAAGCAGCACAGCAGGTGCTGTACAACATGGGTTTAGAGGCTGCGGCGGCAAAAAAATTGGTAAAAGGTGAAAACATCGCACAAGCATTTCAGTTTGTTAGCAGCGGCAATGCCGAGTTGGGTTTGCTGGCCTTGTCGCAATTAAGCGCGGTTAAGCAGCCGTTTAGCAACCGTCAACTGTGGCGAGTGCCCCGCCACCTCTACGACCCTATTCGACAAGATGCGGTGCTGCTGCTGCGCGCGCAACACAATCAACTGGCGCAACAGCTATTGGCTTTTTTACAAAGTGACGACATTAATAAGCTGCTAAGCGACTACGGCTACGATGGCTATGCCAGTGAGCGAGCGCTGCAATGAATCTGTTTTCCTCCGCAGATTGGCAAGCCATTTGGCTTACCTTAAAATTGGCAGCCTTGGTCAGTGTGTTGCTTATTTTGCTGGGCACACCGCTAGCTTGGTGGTTGGCCCGCAGTCGCAGCCGGTTTAAACATTGGGTAGCAGCGCTAACCGCCCTGCCCTTGGTGCTGCCGCCCAGCGTGCTGGGTTTTTACTTATTGTTGGCCATGGGTCCAGAAGGACCGCTGGGGAAAGTGGGGCTGTGGTTTGGCGCGGGTACTTTGGCATTTTCTTTTCCGGGTTTGGTGATTGCCTCCATGATTTACTCCCTGCCCTTTGTGGTGCAGCCAATTCAAAACGCCATGGAAACACTGGGGCAGCGCCCCTTAGAAGTGGCAGCCACCCTTGGCGCTGGCCCTATAGATACCTTCTTTCGCGTGGTTTTACCTTTGACTCGGCCCGGTTTTATCAGTGCTGCGGTATTGGGTTTTGCGCATACCCTGGGGGAGTTTGGCGTGGTTTTAATGGTGGGTGGGAATATTCCCGGCGTTACTCAAGTGGTGTCGGTACAAATTTACCAGTATGTGGAAGCCATTAATTACCGTCAGGCACATCTGCTGTCGGCAAGTTTGTTAATTTTTTCGCTGGTGTTAATCACCCTGTTATACAGCTTTAATCGCGGCGGCAAGCGCCAACACTTTTCACTGTGGCGTGCACCGCGCCCATGAAGACCGCGAGTGGCCTGCTCGCAAAGCTGTGTTGGCAGCGCGAGGATTTCGAATTAAAGCTCGAGTTGCACTGCCCCGCCGAAGGAGTGAGCGCAATTTACGGGCCTTCGGGTGCGGGTAAAACCACCCTGCTGCGATGCCTCGCCGGTTTAGAAAACGCGCAGCAACTAGAGGTGAGTTTTAACGGCGACTGCTGGCAAAGTGCACAGCAGTTTTTGCCGGTGCACAAGCGCCCTCTCGGGTTTATTTTTCAAGAGCCCAGTTTATTCGAGCACCTGAGTGTACGAGAAAATTTAGCTTTTGCCGAAAAACGCGCCGGGACCAACCCGCCGGTTTGTAGCTTCGATCAGGCCGTAGCCTTATTGGCCATAAAACCCCTGCTTGGGCGTCATCCGGCACATTTGTCCGGCGGTGAAAAGCAGCGCGTTGCTATAGCGAGGGCGCTTTTAGTTAAACCAAAAATTATTTTTATGGATGAACCGCTAGCGTCTCTAGACATGGCGCGCAAACGAGAAATTCTCGATTACCTTGAAAAAATTAAGCGGGTGCTTCGCGTGCCCATGGTTTATGTAAGCCACAGCGCCGATGAAATTGCACGCCTAGCGGATTATTTAGCCGTGCTGGATAAAGGCAGGTTACTAGCCCAAGGGCCGATAAATAGCCTCTTATCTCGCCTCGACTTGCCAATTCCTTTAGGGGAGGATGCCGGTGTTATTATCGAGGCAGCTATCAGCGACATCGACACCCAGTGGCACCTGGCAAAAATTACTTTGTCGCCGGGGCAACATCTGTGGTTTAAAGATAAGGGTTTTACAATGGGGCAGGCAGTGCGCATTCGCATACTGGCAAGGGATGTGAGTGTCGCTGTGCAAGAGCCGGTAAACGGCAGCATTATTAACGTGTTACCGGGGCGAGTGGTAGCCTGTGAAGCTGAACCCCACCCCGCAACTCAACTGCTGAAACTACATGTTGCCGGCTATGACCTACTCGCACGAGTCACTCGCTACTCGTCGCAGCAACTCAATATTACCGCCGGTCAATCCATTTGGATCCAAATTAAATCGGTGGCAATTGCACCTTAAACCGGATAGTACCCAGCTAACTCCACGGTTGCCCGCCCAACAATCCCAGCTATAAAATACTATTTTTGGACGGTTGCTGTATCCGCTAACGATAGTATTCCCAACCCGAGCTTAGCCAACCTCACCCGTTTGGATTCGGAACATCCTTGTTCCTCACTCTACGAGCAACTTCGTTGTCCAAATTCACTCCAGGTGAACTTGTCATGGCGTCTTCGTCGGAGTGCCGAACCATCCCAACAGCAAACACCGCGTTCAAGTGACACCCGCCAAGCGGGGCAAGCAGCCCGACAAATCGGAAAACCTAGATGTCGACTGGTGTAACAAGAGCCCCGCAGAGCGGCACCGCGCCATGACCGGTTTTTGCTCCTGCAAAACCGGCATACAGGCCTTCCATGGCAATAACCTGGATGCAGCGTCTCAAGCGTGTCTTCAACATCGACATTGAGGTCTGCGAACACTGCGGCGGGCAGGTTAAAGTGATTGCCAGTAGTGAAGATCCGAAGGTCATTGAACAGATTTTAAAACACCTGAAGCAGAAAGCGGCCAAGATCGACACGCCCACCTTATTAGAGCGATTTGAGCGGGTCCGACGGCGAAAATAGGGATTTGGATGGTAAACGAGAGAGGGGATTTCAGATATGATGCGTCACTAGAAGGGCGTAAAGGCGCTTTATACTTCCTATACCCATGCCAAAAT
>JAHQVY010000105.1 GCA_019634095.1 Cellvibrionaceae bacterium | reverse complement strand
GTTGAGCAAAGTGGTGGCTATAGCTTGCTTCTTTCAGGGGGTGACATTAACACCGGTGTTCCGGAGTCGGATGCGCTTGACGCTGAACCCGATTTTAAAGGCATGACGCTTCTTGGATACGACGCTATGGCCGTTGGCAACCACGAGTTCGACAATTCTATTGCGATTATCAGAAAGCAGCAATCTTGGTCAGATTTTCCGTTTTTAGCAGCGAATATTTATGATGAAAATAAGCAGCGTTTGTTTAAACCCTACAAGTTATTTGATTTTGGAAAATTAAAAGTGGGTGTGATTGGCTTAATTACGCATCAGACAGCATTTATAGGCAACAGGGAATTTATTAGTGGCTTAACGTTTACATTGCCCGAAGACGAAACCAAAAAAATCATTGATGAGGTGCGCAGTGTTTCAGATATCACTATTGCGCTTACTCATATGGGGCACAGTGAATATGACCTGGGTTCCGATATTAGCCTTGCAAAATCCGTAAATGGGCTAGATATGATTGTTGGAGGGCATAGTTCGGAAGCCATTTGTATCGATAACGACGGCAAGGTGATAGCAACTTATTCCCCCGGGGAGCCCTGTACGCCCGATCGGGTGAATGGTACCTGGGTCATGCAAGCCGAAGAGTGGGGTAAATATGTTGGCCGCGCGGATTTTACCTTGCAAAATGGCAAATTAACGCTGGATTCCTATCAGCTTATTCCCGTTAATTTACGCAATGAGCAAGGTGAGTTTGTGGGTGATGAACTTATGCCAGATAAAGACGCATTAGCACTGCTTTTACCCTTTCAGCAAGCGGGAAGTGAGGCGCTGGCAGAGGTGGTTGGTCATGCGATGGGCGACTATGAGCGCAATACAAGAAGCTATCTTCCCAATGCATCCCCGCTTGGCAAGCTGATTACCGAGGCAATGATGCACAGTACGGGAGCCGATCTGGCTTTTTTTAATGCTGGCGGAATTCGAGCGGGCATTAAACAAGGTGAGATTAGCAGGCGCGATCTACTCACGGTACAACCGTTTAATAACAGTATTGTATTAAATACCTTTAGCGGCGAAGCACTGCTGGATTACTTTAAAAAAATTGAATTAATACCGAATAACAAAAAGCAGATGCAATTTTCTGGTTTTTATATTGATGAGCACCGCGCAATAAAGTTAAGCGCCACTGGGGGAGGAATTGAACCAAAACGGAAGTACCTGGTCGCGTTTAACAGCTTTATGGCCTACGGTGGTGACGCTTACCCCGAAATTGATGCAAGCGAAGATTTTGTTGATACAGGTATGTTGGATCATCAAATTTTGATCGATTATATCCGGTCCAAGAAAGAGATCAGCCCTTAAAGTGGCGATGTGCAGCGATACTGGCTGGGTTAAAAAATAGCTTTTATGCCGTTCGAGGCTGATAGAATTTGGCATTAATAAGGTAGTTAACTCCGGTTTTTCAAACTTTTCCTCTTGCGGGGCATCGCTTAAAACGCGCCGCTCACGGGGCATTAGTGCGGCTAAAAAACCTTCTTTGACCGATGCTTCAGTTTGTTGTTTGATTTTTGCACAACCCCACCCTTTGACCCCTGATTGCCACGCACCTTCCCAATGCAGCCCCCAGATGCTGCACAAACCTTGCATAACATTATTCAACATCGCCACCGCTTGAGTAGCAGTTCAACAAAATAATGAAGCCAAAACAATCTATTTTCCGTTTACGTCGCGAATACAATATTTGGGTGGGCAACCAAACCCTGGAGGATTACGCCCTGCGGTTTACCGCGAAGAAAGCGCGGCGTTTGAGCATTAATAGCGTAGGCAAAACCGCGCTGGGGGCCACGGCTTTCCTTGCATTGGAGGCCTTAGCGGCGGCGGCCACCCTACAATACGGCTTTGCCAATACCTTCTATGCCATGCTGGCGGTGGCGGTGGCGATTGTGCTAACCGGCGCGCCCATCGCCTACTATGCGGCGAAGCATGGTTTGGATATCGATTTACTCACGCGCGGTGCGGGCTTTGGTTACTTGGGCTCTACCATTACCTCGCTTATCTACGCGTCGTTTACATTTATTTTTTTTGCCATTGAGGCGGCCATTCTGGCTTCGGCCCTAAACGCGCTGTTCCGCATTCCCTTAAGCATTGGCTATGTGCTGTGTGCCGTGGCGGTGGTGCCCATTGTTACTCACGGCATTACGGCCATTAGTAAATTTCAAATCGGCACCCAGCCTTTTTGGTTGGTGCTTCAATGTAGTGCGTTATTGGCGGTGGTCTACGTTGAATATGCACGTTTAGAGAGCTGGACCCACTATAGCCCAGCGGCATTGCCCCAAGGTACCGGCTTTAACTTGGCACTTTTTGGTGCCTGCTCGTCGATTTTTTTTGCCATGGTGGCGCAAATCGGGGAGCAGGTGGATTACCTGCGTTTTATGCCCAGCAAAACCCCAAAAAACCGTCGGCGCTGGTGGTTTTGGCTGTTGCTGTCGGGCCCGGGTTGGATATCGGTGGGTATCGTAAAAATGTTATTGGGTTCGTTTTTGGCCTTTATTGCTATTAGCCAATTAGTTCCTTATGAAAAAGCCATCGACCCGGTGTATATGTATCAAATGGCTTTTAATTATCTGCATAATTCCCCGGTTTTCGCCTTAGTCTTAGCGGGCATTATGGTGATTATTTCGCAGATGAAAATTAACGTGACCAACGCTTACGCCGGCTCGATTGCCTGGTCTAATTTCTTTAGCCGCCTTACCCATAGCCACCCGGGTCGCGTGGTGTGGCTGGTGTTTAACGTGGCAATTGCCTTAACACTTATGGAGTTGGGGATCTATCGCGTATTGGAGGCCATTCTGGGGGTGTTTGCCCTGGTGGCCATTAGTTGGTTGGGGTCGCTGTCTGCAGATTTATTAATTAATAAGCCGCTAAAGCTCAGCCCGAAAAAAATTGAATTTAAGCGTTCCCACTTATACGACATTAACCCCGTGGGTTTTGGCTCCATGATATTAGCCACGGTGTTGGGCATGCTGGCTTATTTGGGTATGCTGGGGAGCAACGCTAAACACTTAGCCCATTACGTTTCGTTAACTTGTTGTTTTATCTTTGTACCCTGCTTAGCCATACTCACCCGTGGAAAATATTACCTCGCCCGCGACTACCCGGATACAAGCCCAGCAGAGGCTAAGCCCCGCAGCCCTGGGTCTGCCGAACAGGCTCTGGTGCTTACTTCGCCGGCGGAAAAGTGTCACAGTGCCACCTGCATTGTGTGTGAAAACGACTTTGATATTGAAGATATGAGCCAATGTCCCGCCTATGGGGGGGATATTTGCTCTCTGTGCTGCTCGCTGGATGCGCGCTGTTTGGATATGTGTAAACCCGATAGCCGCTTAGCGGACCAAACCCGGTTACTTCTTAATCGGCTTACTGGTGGCAGTTCTTCAAAATATGGCGATGTTTGGTTAATCAGTTTTCTGGGCTTGTTTACCGGTATTGTTTTATTAAATGCGGCGTTTTTGGTGTTAATTTACCTGCACTACGCCCCCGTCGATACACTGGGCAAAACCTTGCTTGCCGACACCCTATGGGCGGTGTTTTATACCTTATCCATTGTATCTGGGGTTTTATCGTGGCTGTTTTTATTAGCTCACGAAAGCCGCAAGGTCGCGCAACATGAATCGAATGGGCAAACCCAGCTGCTCATCGAAGAAATTGAGGCCCACAAAGAAACCGACACCGAATTGCAAAACGCCAAAGAGTTTGCCGAGCGTGCCAACCATGCAAAAAGTCGCTATCTTTCTGGCATTAGCCATGAATTGCGCACACCGCTACAGTCGGTACTGGGTTACGCCCAGCTGTTACAGCAAAAACAGGATATCCCCGAGCATCATCAATACATACTCAGCACTATTCGCAATAGCGGCGAACACTTGGCAAATTTAATTGAAGGCCTACTAGAAATTTCGAAAATTGAAGCGGGGCGCTTGGATATTCTGCGACAGGAAGTACGTATAAAAGAACTGCTTAACCAGTTGGTGAAAATATTCCAACCCCAGGCCGAAGCTAAAGGTATTGAATTTAAATTTCATATTCACAATGCGCTGCCTGAGGTGGCGATCTCCGATGAAAAGCGCCTCAAGCAAATTTTAATTAACCTGCTTTCCAACGCGATAAAATACACTCCAAAAGGCCGGGTTGATTTTAACGTGTATTATCGCAATCAAGTGGCCGAATTTACCATCGTCGATACCGGCGTAGGTATCGATAAAAAAGATATCGAACGTATCATGAACCCCTTCGAGCGCGTGAGAAACCAAGATGTTCCCAACGTACCCGGTACCGGTCTAGGATTAACCATTGTTCGCTTGCTCACAGAAGTATTGGGGGGGAACTTGGATGTAGACAGCACTCCCAACTTCGGCAGTCGCTTTTCGGTGTCGTTGATGCTTTCTTGGGTGCATAAACCCACCCCAATAACCTCCCCAGAAAGAGCCATAATCGGTTATGAGGAAAGCGCAAAAACCCTGCTGGTGGTAGATGATGACGCCATTCATCGCGGCCTTCTTGCCGATATTTTACTCCCATTGGGTTTTATTACGCTGGAGTCACAAAACGCCAGCGAGTGCTTAAAGCAATTAGAGCAGCATACCCCAGATATGTTCATTCTAGACGTGAATATGACGGGAATGACAGGTTTAATATTAGCTAAACTACTGCGGCAAAAAGGCTATGGGCAACCCATATTAATGATTTCCGCCGACGCAGCTGAACCCAAAGATAAAGATAACTACAGTGTATACAATGGCTATATTCCCAAGCCTATTCGCAACCGCGAAGTTATAGAGCGTATTGGTGAATTACTGCAGCTCCACTGGCGCTACGAAAGCGGTCACCCTCAAGCCCATACCCCCGCACCACCGGGGTTCTATCATCCGCAAAACGCCAGCGTCGATTCTTTAGCGCTTACCAAAAATGCGCTACAAGCCATAGCGCCAGAGCATGTTGCTGGTTTATTGCGCGCGGCGAAAATTGGCCATAAACGCGGTGTGATGCAGGCCATTGATGGCATGCGCAACCAGCAGCTGGTTTCGGAAAGTTTACTGCAAAGTCTCACGTCACTAGCCCAGGCTATGCGCTTCGACAAAATAGAAAAATTATTATTGGAAACCGCCACACATGAATAGTTTTACTGGCAAAGAAGTAGTACTTGTTGTCGACGATTCTCCAGAGGCATTATCGTTTATAAACGATACCCTGGAAGCTGAGAATATTAATGTACTGGTGGCATTAGAGGGGCGACAAGCCCTGACTATTGCCGAGCGTTTAAAGCCCGATATGATTTTACTCGATGCTATGATGCCGCGCATGGACGGTTTTGAAACGTGCAAGCAATTAAAACAAGATCCAGATCTAGCATCGATTCCGGTTATATTTATGACCGGCCTAACCGACAGCGACGATATTGTTCGCGGCCTAGAAGCGGGGGGTGTCGATTATTTAACAAAGCCGATTCACGCCAATGAATTGTTAGCTCGCATGGGCGTCCACTTAAAAAATTCACGCATTGCAAATAGCACGCAACGGGCACTGGACAATAGCGGGCAATATTTGTTTTCCACCAATCATGAGGGGAAAATTCAGTGGGCGACACCGCAAGCTTATGAGCTGCTAACCAAAAGCCGTCCAGACGAACAATGGCAAGATGCAGTATTTGCGCCGCGCATTGCACAGTGGCTTAGCACGCCCCCCAGTATTGAGCAGCGCTTGGTGTTTAACCACTTAGAAAGCCCTTTTACGGTTGAGTTTATCGAAGCGCGCAGTGCCACGGATTTCTTATTAAAGTTAATCGACCTGGTTCAAGTACCCGAAGCAACACTGCTCGAACAAAAACTGCAACTTTCCAAACGCGAGGCCGAAGTGTTGCGCTGGATCGCTCAGGGTAAAACCAATCGCGAAATCGGCCAAATTCTCGAAATTAGCCCAAGAACGGTGAATAAACACTTGGAGCAAGTGTATGAAAAAGTTGGGGTTGAAAACCGCACCACGGCTGCCTGTGTGGCGATCCAGGTGATTGCGGAAGCCAAAGTCACCTAGCCTTGGGGCCCAATTACCCTTATACGGCTAAGTGCTGCTTAATTAATTCTTCGCTTAAATTTTCCATACGATCACTGGCCACAATCCGCCCTTTTTCCATTAAGCGAAACGCTTGCCCAACCCGGCGAGCAAAGCCGAGTTTCTGCTCCACCAAAACCACCGTGAGCTTATCTTCTCGGTTCAGTTTAAGAATCACGTCGCCAATTTGGCGAACAATATTTGGCTGAATGCCCTCATTGGGCTCGTCGAGAATTAATACTTTGGGCTCGATCACCAGTGCGCGACCAATTGCAAGCTGTTGCTGCTGCCCCCCCGATAAATCCCCCCCCAAGCGTTTTTTCATCTCTTTTAGCACCGGAAATAATTGATAAACCTTCTCGGGGATCTGTTTGGCTCGGTCTTTTCTTACCGGTAGGCCAATGCGCAAGTTTTCTTCAACCGTTAACAAGGGAAAAATATCTCGCCCCTGGGGCACATAGCCAATGCCGAGAGGGGCGCGCGCTTCGGTACTCTTTTTTACAAGGGATGCGCCAGCCAAGGTGACGTCGCCCGAGGTAATGGGCAGCAGGCCCATTAAGCACTTGAGCAAGGTGGTTTTGCCAACGCCATTACGCCCCATAATACAGGTGACTTCACCCTCGGGGATATGCAGGTTGAGGTCCCAAAGAATTTGCGTGCCACCATATTTTTGGTTGACTTGTTGCAGTTGAATCATGGTTCTTCTCCCAAATACACTTCAATCACATCGGGATTATTTTGAATGCTATCCATACTGCCTTCTGCTAAAACCGCGCCTTGATGCAGCACCGTTACCGTGCGCGCAATACTGCGCACAAATTCCATATCGTGTTCCACTACCACCACCGTGTGCTTCCCAGCCAGCGAGGTAAGCAGCTCGGCCGTGCGCTCGGTTTCCTGGGCGGTCATGCCGGCAACCGGTTCATCAATTAACAAAATGCGCGGCTCGGCAGCGAGCAACATGCCAATTTCTAACCACTGCTTTTGCCCGTGAGACAAGGCACCCGCCAGCATATTGCGCTGCTGCTCCAGGCCAATGGTGCGTAAAACCTCGTCGATGCGATCGCTTTCGGCTGTGCTTAATTTTGCCACGAGAGTAAACCATATACCTTTATGGGTATTTAGTGAGAGCTCAAGGTTTTCAAACACAGTATGTGCGGCAAACACCGTGGGTTTTTGAAATTTTCTGCCTATCCCTAATTGCGCAATTTTCGGCTCGCTGTGTTCGAGCAAATTGATATCTTGACCGAAGTAGACGCTACCCTGATCACAGGGGGTTTTCCCGGTTATTACATCCATTAGGGTGGTTTTCCCCGCGCCGTTTGCGCCGATTAAACAGCGCAGCTCGCCATCATTAATATATAAGTTTAACTCGTTGAGGGCTTTAAAACCGTCAAAGCTCACGCTCAAACCTTCTATATATAAAATAACTTGATGGGAAACATCCACATATGGCCTGGTTTGGCCCGAGGAAAACCATGTTTTATCCCGCCGCCAAAACTCCCGAGTTTGCTCTATAAAGCTCATGGTGTTACTTCCTCGGTCGGCTTGTCTTTGGGGTTATTATCTTTAGAGGTGCCGTCTTTAGAGAGGCTGTCTTCAGAAGTGTTGTCTAGGTCTGCTTTGGCTTGCAAAGCGCGGGCGCTGTTTTCGAGATACCCGGCGATACCATCGGGTAAAAACACCGTAACGCCAACAAACAATGCGCCGAGAGCAAACAGCCAGCCATCGGGCATCAGTGCGGTAAATTTAGTTTTTGCATAATTCACGAGCAACGCCCCAATCACCGCCCCATAAAGTGTGCCGCGCCCCCCCACAGCTACCCATACCACCACTTCTATGGAGTTAATTGGCGAAAACTCACCCGGGTTAATAATACCTACCTGGGGTACATATAAAATACCGGCAATCGCCGCCAAAGCGGCTGAATAAACAAACAGCCAAACCTTGTAGTGGTTTGTCATGTAGCCTAAGAATCGGGTACGACTCTCACCATCGCGAATGGACACGATAATGCGGCCGAAACGCGATTTCATAATATAGCGACTTAAATACAAAGCGGCGATAAGCAGCAGTGCAGTAGACAGAAACAAAGCCACGCGAGTGGCATTCGATTGAATATCAAAACCCAGCAGCTCTTTAAAATCGGTTAAACCATTATTGCCGCCAAAACCCATTTCGTTGCGGAAAAAAGCCAGCATCAGCGCATAGGTTAAAGCTTGTGTCATAATGGAAAAATACACGCCGGTTACCCGGGACCGAAAAGCCAACCAACCGAAAACAAAGGCCAGCAAACCCGGCACCGCCACAGCAACCACTATCGCTATCCAGAATTGATCCATACCGTACCAATACCATGGCAGGGTATCCCAGTTGAGAAATACCATAAAATCCGGTAGATCCGGGTTGCCATATACACCGCGGTCGCCAATTTGCCGCATTAAGTACATGCCGATACCATAGCCACCCAGCGCAAAAAATGTTCCGTGCCCCAAGCTGAGTACACCACAGTAACCCCATATCACATCAACAGAAAGCGCGAGTAATGCAAAACATAAATACTTGCCCAGTAAAGTAATGGTATAGGTGCTGACGTGGAACGCCGACGATTCGGGAATTAGTAAATTACAGGCGGAACAAATAAAAACGGTGACGAGTAGAATAATCGTAACATATTGAATGCCGTTGCCGGTTAGGCGACCCGCAGCCAGCGATGCGATAAACAGCGACTTTAATGTACTCATTCCGCCGCCCTCCCTTTTTGCGGGAACAAGCCTCTGGGCCTTTTTTGAATAAACAGAATAATAAACACCAATACCAGAATATTGGCGAGTACGGTACCGGTTATGGGCTCCATAAATTTATTTGCCGCTCCGAGGCTGAAACTGGCCACCAAGGTTCCCATAAGGTTGCCCACCCCACCAAACACCACCACCATAAAGGAGTCGATAATATACGCTTGGCCGAGGTTCGGGCCCACATTGGTTAACTGGCTAAGGGCCACCCCGGCCACCCCGGCAACACCGGAGCCCAGCCCAAAGGTGAGGGCGTCGACCCATTCGGTTTTAACCCCCATGGCTTTGGCCATATCGCGGTTTTGCGATACCGCACGCACATTTAAACCAAGGGACGTTTTTTTAATGACAAACACCAAGGCAATAAAGACTAACAAGGAAAAAGCCAGGATATACAAGCGATTATAGGTTAAGGATAAAACCGGATTCAGTTCTAGGGCACCGCTCATCCAGCTGGGCTGATCCACTTGCCGATTTAGCGGTGAAAAAAGTGTTCTCACCGCCTGGCGCAAAATTAAGCTAATACCAAAGGTTGCCAATAACGTCTCTAAAGGCCGGCCATATAAGTAGCGAATCACTGTGCGCTGAATAACTATTCCCACCAGAGCAGCCACCAAAAACGCCGCTGGAACGGCCACAAATAAAGAATAGTTAATAAGGTTTGGCATAAGAAGTTGCACCACATAGGTGGTGTAGGCACCCAGCATAATCATTTCGCCATGCGCCATATTAATAATTCCCATTACCCCGAAAGTAATCGCCAAACCAATCGCTGCGAGCAAGAGTACCGAGCCCAAACTTAAGCCAAAAAACAACTTTTCGACAAACAGAAAAAAATTAATCTCTTCTTCAATACTGTGTATTATCGCGTTGGTTTTGCTTAGTAGCGGGTTGATCAGGTCGTGGTTATAATTGGCATCGTCTGCGGTTAAATCTTCAAGGTGCGCTTTGAAATTTATCAGAGCAACTTTTACCGAAACCTCCAAGCGCCCATCCAGCAGATCTAGGGCCTGTGTAATTTTTTGCTTTTCGGTTTGATCGTCGGTTTGTTGGTTGAAGGTTGCGCCGCGGGTAGCCTGCTTTAACTGATGTACCGCAAGCACTACCGACATTAATTTCTTTACGGGCTTAGACCTTTCTTTAACATAGAGAGATTCAACCAAACTCGCACTGCTTTCATCCACTCCGTCCATCAGAGCGTTTAGAGCCTGCATTTTGGAAGCTTCCGAACCCGATGACAGTGAAATTCGCGATAGAGACAATTTGATTTTTTTGCGTAAGCGATTATTAATACGAACCTTTTTGTAACGCGCTCTAAATGCTTGTTTATCGATGTATTCTACTTGTGCTGTGGTATAAATATCGAGAATCTGATAGTTATCCTGTTCTATTTTTACCGCTTGAAAAACTTTATCTTGCTCTTGTTTTAAATAGTAAAGCTGCCCAGCTAAAAAAGCCTCAAGTATGGGCAGTGATGCTTCGCCCGCTACTTCTTCAATCTCATCGACAAGGGTTAGTTTTTTGGCAAAGCTGGCACTAGATAGCTGTGCCACCAAGCTGTGTAAAGATTGCTCAGTGAATGTGTCCTCAGCAAAACAAAATCGTGTCCAGATAATAAGCAATAAGAGCGGGGGAAAAATAGCCACCCTCGCCACTGCAGTCAGCGGTATTTTTCTTTTAATCACACTCGTACCATGCATTGTCTATTTTTTATTAAAACAAAACTCGGGCATTCAAGCCCGAGAAAACTTAATCTATACCCAAAGCGTTTGAGATTTAGGTGTTAGGAGTGCGCCAATTTTTGTTCTTGGCAAGGCGCGACAACGCACAATAGCCATTCTATTTAGGTTTAAAGCGGAGCAACACCGCCAAGGGTACTTAGGGGCGTGCTCATGAGGCCTAAATTTCAATTGCTACGGGTATACACACCAACAAGCGATATATATCAAAGTCCTGTTGGTGATAGTGTCGGCTATCCGGGCTAGTAATTTTGACCGGAACACTTTTTAGTTTGCGTATTGTAATTACCGCAGTTTATTTTCGAATCTTTCCAATCAGAGACAATTTTCGCACTCTCTGCTAGGTGGTCGGTCCAAGCATCTCCAGGCACTTCTTTCGGGGTTTCCCAAACAATTTCAAACTGGCCATCATCTTGAATTTCTCCAATCAGTACCGGCTTTGTAAAGTGATGATTAGGTAATACTTCAGCTATTCCTCCTGTTAGGTTGGGCACTTTAATGCCGTACATCGCTTTACGCACTTTGTCTACCTTGGTAGATTTTGCCTTTTCAACGGCTTTTGCCCAGGCGTTAAAACCGATATAAGTCGCTTCCATTGGGTCGTTCGTTACACGGCTTTTATCTTTAATATATTTTTTCCACTGTTTAATAAATGCGTCGTTGGCGTCGGATTCTGCGCTTTGGAAATAATTCCACGCCGCAAGGTGACCCAACAGGGGTGAGGTGTCAAAACCGGAAAGTTCCTCTTCACCCACAGAGAATGCCACCACTGGAATATTGTCAGCGGTAACACCTTGGTTACCCAGTTCTTTGTAGAAAGGCACATTGGCATCGCCATTAATGGTTGATACCACAGCAGTTTTCTTACCCTCTGCACCAAATTTCTTAACTGAGGAAACTATGCCCTGCCAGTCAGAGTGGCCAAAAGGTGTATAGGAAATCATAATGTCTTTTTTCGCAACACCTTTAGATTTTAAATAGGCTTCTAAAATTTTATTGGTGGTGCGTGGATAAACATAATCGGTACCGGCAAGCACCCAACGCTTCACGCCCAGCTCTTTCTCGAGGTAGTCCACTGCTGGAATTGCTTGCTGGTTAGGAGCGGCTCCGGTATAAAACACGTTTTTTGATGATTCTTCCCCTTCATATTGCACCGGGTAGAACAGTAGAGCGTTAAGCTCTTCGACCACCGGCAACACCGATTTTCGAGATACGGAAGTCCAGCAGCCAAAAATAACATCTACCTTTTCTTTGGTAATAAGTTCTCGGGCTTTCTCGGCAAATAAGGGCCAATCTGAGGCGGGGTCGACCACCACCGCTTCTAATTTCTTGCCGAGTAAGCCACCTTTCTTATTTTGCTCTTCTACCATCATTAACACGGTATCTTTTAGGGTAGTTTCACTAATTGCCATGGTGCCAGATAACGAATGCAAAACCCCAACCTTGATGGTGTCTTTGGCCATCGCCGATACTGTGACAGCGGAGGTAATGACTGCCACTACCAATCGAGTTATTATTTTTCTTAAATTCATAAATAGATTCCTCTTAATAAAATACATCTTCAAGTATTTTTGACAATAGCGGGTTTAAATTTGAAACTGGACACCGAAGGATACAGTGGTCGAGTCGACACCTTGGTAACCACTAATATTGGCGTCGCCATCTGAAATATTCAGATTCAACTTCGCGTTGTGGCCATCAATAATATAATTCACGCCCAGTTCTGTGAGCGAACTCGATTCAGCGTTGTTGGGGCTATTTTCAACTAAGCGAACATAAGGCTGATAACGGCCATAGCCACTTCCCGGTATTAGGTAACCGGCCACCGCAAAATACGACTCGCCATCGAATAAACCGAAGTTAGTTGGGTCGCTGGGCGAGCCGCCTTCGTAATCTGAATCAAAACTTTTGTATTCCGCTTCGAGATTAATCACGCCTCCCGAGCCGGCTAATTTTTCAAAAAATACATCCACGGTGTAACCGCTAAAATCACCCGGTTGCGCAGGCTCGGCTGCCGTGGGGCCCACGCCAACGCCATCGGATTGCGATTGAAAAGAAAGTGCTACGGTAAAAATATCGCCTAAACCCCCGAAATAAGTACTTGAGGTGTAGTACGCAGGATTGGCTTCCATGTTTAAGAAGTTATAGGCAAAGCGGGCAGCAAACAGCGGTGAATCGCTTTCGTTGGCAGTGCCTGCTCCCGCCAAACCCTCAAATATCCCTATCGCATATTGGAATTTTCCAGATTTACCCCAAAGAGTTACGCCGTCATCGCGGCCGTAAGTACCGGCAACATCCACTTGGTCGGAAGCGTAGAGTGGCTGGGTGTATTGATTCCACGACAGTGCGTAGAAAGGGCCATTCATTTCTATGCGGTCGGCAGGCACCAGGTGGCGGCCCAAGTGGATGTTAAGTTGGTCGCTGAAGTTAAAACTCACAAAGGCATCGAGGACATCGACGGGGCCGTCTGCAAAAATTTCATCGGTATTAAACACAAAACTGAGCTTGTCGTTTAACTGACCGCCAAAATATAGGCGTAGGCTTTGGGTATCAAAATCTATTGAAGAACCACCATCGGGTGCCCCCGAATCGTTGTAAGCCGCGACGTATCGAATACCCGCGCCCAGGCTAACCCAGCTATCGTCGCCGATCTCTATTTTTCCCGCCGCCGTTGCATAGACAGGCAAAAGTGTTAAAGCAGAAACGAATGCGGCGCTGCTTAGGGTTTTTTCTAAAGCGGTTTTTTC
>JAHQVY010000104.1 GCA_019634095.1 Cellvibrionaceae bacterium | reverse complement strand
GCTCCTGCATTGCCCTAATACCTCACATCCCTGTGCATATCGGCAATTGCTCCTGCATTGCCCTAATACCTCACATCCCTGTGAGTACCGCCTTGCCAAGAACCTTAATTGGCGCACTCCTAACACCTAAATCTCAAGTGTTTTGGGTATAGTTACAGGGTGCGAGCAGGGAGGGGAAACTTTTAGAGGGGCATCTATAGCCCAATGATACCTAATTAAGCCAGAATCCGTTTAGATACAAGGCATGCAGAAGTTAAGGCCGTTCGGGCATTTTGCCCATTCCTATTTGCCCGCGTTATAGAAAAGGGATGGCCGGGGCTGCAGCTAAGTTAGGTGCCATTCATCTGTAGCCTTGCAGAGAGAGTGTTTTACCGCGAATATAAACAACTGTTAGTGAGGTCGAAGAAATCGAGTACAGCGCCAGAAATGCGGCTATAGAAGCAGTAAGCAGTTTTTGGCTGAAAATTTATGCAACCTTAGAATTAAATATGCAAACTAAGCATTTTACAAATCAAACGGTTTGAATTGAATGGAATTTGCCAAAATGGCTTTGATATAGACTGACGACTCTGAGCGAGCTATCAATCGTTAATAATATCTAAGAAAGTAGCTATTAACGATCGACACCCAGCTTAATACTCGAGGGCTTATATGACGACTTTATATGACGGCTATATATGATGGTTATACATAACGACTATGCTTGCGGGCAGCACCTTGCCGACTCACATCAAAAACTCTATTTAAAACCCGCCGTGAATATATCCTTGAATCTCACCGCCCAACTGCCTGTGGGCCAAGTTTTAAAACAGTAGGCATAATTTGTTTTTAAAAAATACGAATAATTTAATGCCCTTACTGCAAATACAGTGCAGGGTATTTTCCGCATAAACAAAGCCATTCATAACTTAATTTAAACCGAGCCGACACAAAACCCCGCACGAAATTCAATCTAGGTTATGGAAAATTTTTTTAAGCAGGGCGTTAAGCTGCTTGATTTCTGCCGATGGCATCCCCTCGAAAGAGCGATCAATTATTTTTTCGGTTTTTTCGGTAACGTACTCGATCAAGTTTACTCCGTCTTTCGTGAGACTTACTTGAGTTACCCGGCCATCGGAGGCCTTTAAACCCACTGTGACCAAGCCGGCATCGGACATCCGATAAATACTCTTAGCAATTGTGGGCATTCGACCAACAGCGTACTCAGCAATTTCTGTCATGCTTAAGGTACCCAGCTCTCGCAGTATTAATGCAATTCTCCAGGTGGTGATATTCATATTCACCTTTTTAAGCTCCACTTCCATGACATGGGTGTAACGATTCCCTACTCGGCTTATCCAATAGAATGGGTAGTCATTAAAATCGAAGGTGGAATTAATGGGCTTCCAAGTTGGTTTTTTTCTTCCAGCGACCATAACAAGCTCTTATTAATTGCGTGGTTTTCCTAACTATCACAGTTTTTATTCGCCAAAACCAGTATTAATTGGGCAGCTAGCCAAATTGCCGGCTAGCCAACTAAATAAACGCCACCTTATTAGGAAGCGCTTTAAATACAAACAGAAATCGGTTGCAAAGTTTCACAAACAAGGGGCATTTAGCGTACTTTAAGCGGGCCAAAAAAACCAAGCCTAAAAAAGAGGCATAAATTTTCGGCCCAGAACCGCCTGGTTGCTTTTGTAACAACATGTATAGCACCTTACTCGATTGTTTTCGAATTAACCAAGAGCGACTTATGTTCACCGCAAAAAAATCGCGCTGCATCGCTAGAAATACCCCGCTAAAGCTTCCGCTTACTGCTCACGCTCCTTACCGACATCCCAAGCAGGCGACGCTTCCGAATCCAAAGCTTTATACAACGTTTGGGTTAAAAGGGATACCCTTGATCAAAGCGCCCTGTTTCAAGCCGGCTGCGAATGCACCCCTATAACATCGTTAACCGATTCAAGCGCGCTGTTAATCCAACGCCAGCCCTAAGCACTCTAAACTCTAAGTCCTCTAAACTCTAAGCCCTCTAAACCTTAAACCCAAAGGCCGTGATGATATGGGCTTAAGAGGGCGACGTGTTTATCTGTGGGCTCTTTAGCATTAGTAATTGCCTGTTACTGACCGCCTATTACTGACTGCCTGTTAATGATTACATGTTAATGATTACATGTTAGTAAGTACCCGCAAATAAAGAGCACTCGCAAGCACCATTAGCTCGCAACCAATCAACAACCTCAAATACAACATGGAAGAAAGAGAAGAAAGAATACCCGCCAACCAGCAGGGAAGCTGATAACGAGTTCATAGAAACATGTTCACAGCGGGTTTGAACAGTGGAGTATCCTTTCTACGTTTCTCGATAGCAATAACTGATAGCAATAACTAAAGGGAGCACTAACCGATAGTGGCGCCGACGGTAACTGTCTGCAGAGCAGATTGTGCCAGAAAAGCTGCTTGCTGTCTCACTATTTATCCGCTGGCGGTCAAAGAAAAGGCAAGAAAAAGATATATATCACTTGAAAAGTAAAGTAATTTTTGTATCCTCCTAAATAAATCAGTTGGATCGTAGCGAGGGCGTTCAAGGGGCTGAAATTAGGGTGAATTTTTTAACTTTTGAGGCAAATTCGTAGTCACTCTACGGGTGGGGTCGAAAAATTGAAAAAACGCTTTAATTTCAGTTCATTGGGCGTCCGCAGTAGATCCAACTGATTAATTTAGGATCATAGATAAGGCACAGATTTATAAAAATAAACGCGGCGGTATTTAATTATGTCTTCAAGTTCAAAGCTGGCACCAAGGATAATCGCGCCCGATTTACGCTTTGCAGTGAAAGATTGCATCGATATAGTGGGGTCACCAACAGGCATGGGCTCTAAAGCCTACCGAGAAGCGAGTGCAGCCACATCGGATGCCGCTGTGGTAAAGGCCTTTAAGAATGCTGGCTGCGCCTTTGTGGGCAAGGTTACTATGCACGAGCTAGCCTTTGGGGTTACCGGTGTGAACCGCTACTGCGGCACTCCACTCAAGCCCAACTATCCGCAATATATTGTTGGGGGCTCTATCAGGATGCCAGCCGCATGCTGTGGGCTTTTTGGCCTCAAAACTAGCTTCGGCAGAGTGGATCATGCGGGCGTCTACCCTTCTGGATCCTCCCTAGATTGCCTCGGTTTAATATCTAATAATTTTGCCCATTTGGAACAGGGCGCATCGGTGATGATTAACGGGTATCGCCGGCAAGAATCGGTGCATCCACTGACGCTGGGGGTACTGCAAGTTCATGTCGGCGCCGCACATCGAGCGGGACTGACACTCATTTCCTACGAAGCGGCAAAAGCTTACGCACAACTCGATGAGCAACTACTAGGCAGGGATATTGCACACAGACTGCGGGCGGCTAAACAGGTTACCCGTGAACAGTACCAAAGTGCGCAACACTACCAAGCAAATTTTAAAGAACAAGTTAATCGCCTCTTACAACGCTTTGACGCTTTACTACTTCCAACACTGCCGAGCTATCCGCAAAAATTAGATGAAGCACTGGAGGGAAAAATGAACATATCAACCACCTCACTGGTACGACCCTTTAATGTCTCGGGCCACCCTGCGTTAACTATTCCCTTAGAAAACAACCGCGGTCCCGCAGCTTTGCAACTGGTCGGTAAACACAATGGTGAGGATTCTCTACTCGCTCTTGCCAGGCGCCTATTACCGCATATAAACATTGCTCAATTTAGCAAACCCGATTCAGTAGAGGAGTAAAACATTATGTCAACACAGGTACACAGCGAAATACTCAGTGATTTACTGACCAATGTACGCTCACGCAGAGATGAGTTTGAACAGTTGCGCTATATTCCCAGAGACGTGGTCGAGCAATTCAAAAAAGCCGGAGTTTACCGTGCTTTTGTCCCCAAAAAATTTGGCGGTGATGAAAAAACTCCGCGGCAATTTCTGGAAGTCATTGAAAAAATAGCACAAGCAGACGGTTCCGCAGGTTGGGTCGCAAGTTTCGGCGTGGGCTCTATTTACCTTTCCAGCTTGCACCCCGATATCTATGCCGAGATATTTAAAAACTCACCAGATACGGTATTTGCAGGCTGCGTATTCCCCCCTCAAGCCGCAACATACGCGAATCATCAATACAAGGTGAAAGGTGTTTGGCCCTACGGCAGCGGCAGTATGTGTGCCGACTATATCGGCGTAGGGATTAAGTGTGAGCAAAGCGGCAAGTTGCCGCAAATGGCGGTGATGCCCGCCGACCAAGTGAACATTAACCAAGATTCCTGGAAGGTACATGGCATGGCCTCCACCGGCAGTTTCGACGTTAAAGTTGACAATGTACTAGTCGATGAAAACTGGGTTTTCGAACGCGGCAGCAAGAGTAATTTAGAGGGTACCATCGCCCGTTACCCTCCCCTCTCCCTAGCCACGCAGGTGCTTGCAGTAACCACCCTGGGCATTGCTCGCGAAGCGGTGAATATGGTATTACAGCTCGCCGATAAAGGCGGCTCCATAACCGGGGCAGCCAATATAGCCGATCGCGATCACGGTCGCTTACAGCTGGCAAAGGCAGAGGCTAAAATTCGTTCTTCGCGGGCATATTTTTACGAATCTATCGACGACGCCTGGCAGACACTGTCGTCTGGCGACGAGCTGAAGCCCGAGCAAATCAATATGCTGCGATTGTCGAGCACCCACTTAACACGTGAATGTACCGAGGTTGTCAACATCTGCTACCGCCTCGAGGGCTTGCAAGCCGCGCAATACTCCAACCATATGTCGCGCTGTTATCGCGATACTAGCACCGCTAACTTGCACGCATTTATGGGAGAAGCAACCTATTTAAATGCCGGAGCAATGCTATTCGGAAAACCCCCATCTCCCGGTTATTTATAAAGACAGTCTAAACAACTAATGAGGTCTAACACCATGCAAGCACAAGACACCTATCGCGCAATGTTCTGCATTGGCGTCCATCAAAATTTTATGGATGCGCCCAAGGCAGTAAAAGGGCAAATTTGGGAAGCGTTTACCGCATTTATTAAGGGCATTGATGCCACCGATGGCATAAAAATTCTCGGCGTACTGGACGACGATTTAAATCAAGTGGGCCCCTCGGGCGATGCCCCATGAACTACCTATGTGATGGCAGATATTGACAATTTCGACTGTGCTGTAAAAGCCTGCAACCTGCTGCGCACCATCCCGGTCGGCGACGGCGAAGACAGCCTGTGGAAATACATGAAAGTCGATACTCGTATTGGCCGCCAACTTGATATTCACTTAAATTAGGTTAAATCAGTGCCCGAGCAAAGCGACTACCTAAAACAACTCGATGCGCGCCTCACCCAGCTTGAAGATGAAAAAAAAGTCAGCGCGGTGATGAATCGATATATGCCGCTTTGCGATGACCTGCGGGAAAATACCGATATTTCCTCCATCGTAAAGCTGTTTACAGCGGACGCCATCTGGCGCGGCGAGCGGAAGCGATACAGCAAGACCGTTCCCAAATTAACGGGTCGCGGCGAAATTGAAGCGATGTTCTCTCGTTGCGTGACGCCGCCGGTGCACTTCGATTTTAACGCCCACTTTTTGTTTTTGTGTAACGAAACCATTACCGCAAGCGGCAATAGCGCCCAAGGTAGCTGGATGATGCTGCAGCCATCCACCTTTAAGGATGGTCAGTCACAGCGGAGTGGCGCATTTATTCAATCAAAATTCACCAAATCGACGATAATTGGCTCATAGAAGAATTTGTGACTGAAAGCTTATTTTCTCGACCGATGAACCATCCTTGGGATAGCGCAGACGCGCTAAAAATACCGGATTAAGACGAAGTGTGATGCCTATGAATATTCCCTTGAAAGACATCTCGATACCAGCCAGAAACAGTATCCGATTGGGTGCAAGAGGACAAGGTGCACAAGTCCCGTTACTCCGATGCCACCATCTTGGATTATCCTAAATAAATCAGTTGGATCGTAGCGAGGGCGTTCAAGGAGCTGAAATTAGAGTGAATTTTTTAACTTTTGAGGCAAATTCGTAGTCACTCTACGGGTGCAGCCGCAAAATTGAAAAAACGCTTTAATTTCAGTTCATTTGGCGTCCGCAGTAGATCCAACTGATTAATTTAGGATTATGAAATGCAAACCGTATTCAATAACACTTGGATATGGGTAGGCCATGGGTCGGAAGTACCCGCCAAAGGTAGTTTCAAAACCGCGATGTTTGGTCGGCAACCAGTGATCGTAACGCGCGACAGAAAAAATGTTATTCATGTTCTGTTAAATCGCTGCAAGCATCGCGGTGCCACCGTTTGCTAAGCCAATAGCGGCAAAACCAATGCATTTACTTGCCCCTACCACGGCTGGGGCTACGGCCTCGACGGCTCACTTACAGCCCTACCTAAGCCCTCTGAATACGACGGCCTATTGCAGAAGGAAGATTACCGCCTCACCCGCTTGCGTCATGAAAGCTATAACGTAATGATTTTCGCCACACAGAAACCGGATATCGAGCCGCTATTAGATTTTCTTGGCGGCGCCAACAAATGGATCGACTTGTTTATGAAACAAGGCGGCGGCTACCCTGTAAAAACCTTAGGTGCGCAAACTTTTCGGTTCCCAGGAAACTGGAAAATTCAATTAGAGAACACCACCGACGCTTATCATTTTCCCATCGTGCACAAATCATTTTGTCATCTATGGACGAAAGCTCGGCAGAAGTCTTTGATTTCCTCGACGGCGACAGCTTTGTGGAAGATTTAGGTAACGGCCATTCAGTGATGGTGATGATCCCAGAATTAGTCGATTTAGAGGATAAACTCGACACACCGATTCCGGAAAGATTTGAAGCTTTCGTTAATGCCCTGCGCGCCGAAGGTGAAAGTGAAGACAGCGTTAAGCGTCTAGTGCGTGCGGTGGGAGGCAGTGGTTTTAATTTAAATTTATTTCCAAATGTCGCCTGCTCAATGGCATTCTTTCGCGTTCTAAACCCTTTAACCGTCAACCAAACGGAAATTCAACATATCGCCATTGGCGGCGACGGAGCCCCGATATACCCAAAGCGTTTTAGATTTAGGTGTTAGGAGTGCGCCAATTTTTGTTCTTGGCAAGGCGCGACAACGCACAATAGCCATGCTATTTAAGGCGGAGCAACACCGCCAAGGGCACTGAGGGGCGTGCTCATGAGGCCTAAATCTCAAGTGTTTTGGGTATATTGCCGCCTACAACAAAGCGTTCAACTGCGCACGGCCGCAGTTGAACGCACTGAGCGCCGATTTAATTAATATCCCACGCTTTCAGCATAGGAAAGTAAACGCTCTCCGTAACCGCCACCCCAGCTATAACCTTCGCGACGCTCTTCGGAAATTTCCATTATATCGTAATATTTTCCGCCATCTCTGTCGCTAAAGAAACCCTGGTTAGTGTAGAGGTCGTAAAAGCGGTACCACATTCTGCCGCCACTTCTAGCAACAATTTTTTCATACGCGGAGCGGTCATAAACATAGCCCTCTAAAATGGTATTCGGGCTGCGAAACCAGTTAATAGCCGCTTTCACGGCCGCTTCTATTTCCGGTGTCTGAGGTTGCATCATCAAAAACCCAATCACTTCAACCGATTCACTGCCGCTGAGAGACTCCAGCTCATATGCCCGAGCAGGCTTTGGCAGATAATCGTTTTCGCCATGCTGTGCACACCAAACCGTTAAGGCACCATTTTGCCGCCACTGAGCTTTGAGAATATACTCGACCCCCTTATCGATAGCGCTTTTCATTTGTGCACGCTTATTATCATTAAAAATATCACCGTTGAAAGGCGCCTGCTGTTGTTGTGCATTGTGCAGCACAGTAAGCACACTGGACATCGCGTTGTCATTAAAGGTTACGTAGTCGGAATAGCCGCCCCTAAGGGGGTAAAACTGCGGCCAACCGCCAGACGAATATTGCGCTGACAGTATGTAATCCATGGCTTTTCGCACAGAGTTACTGTACTTGCTATCGCCAGTTTCCTGATACGCCTGCGCCATAAATACAATTTCCGTGACAGTCGCACCGTTGTCAAACGTGCCCTGGCCATTGCCACCGTTGCCGCCGGAATTATAGTCTTCATTTTTCGGCCAGCCACCACTGTTAAACTGATGCGAGAGCACGATATCGTATTTGTCGCTGCCCCATTCAGTTTTGGCGCTGTTGAAGCGGGATTGCGCCGGATTGCCATTTTGTGGAAGCACGATACCGCCGCTTGAGCTCGAAGAGCTAGAGCTTGACGATGTGCTCGAGGTGGAGGAACTGGAGCTTGATCCCGAGCAATTACCGGGTTGGATATCGCTTCCCACAACAGTCAGGCGGTCTATATTCGCCAGGCCCAACGGTGTATTTGCACGCAATTCGATAATATTATTGCCCGCACTCATGCTTGCCACTTCCGAGCCACTGGTCCAACTCGACCAGGCACCAGTGCCGGCAAAATCGATGCTGGCGACTCTAGAATTGTTAACATAGATATCCCCGCTGCGATCTTCCGTGCGGCCATTGGCATACGTAAAGCGCAACTCGTAACTGCTATCAAATGCCACATCCACCGCCCACAAAATGGAAGCGCCATTGGCATTGGTGGTGTTTGCAAAACCACTCCCGGTAAAGCCGGAGTGATTGGCATCAATACTCCCCTCAACCAAACAAAAACCCGAGCTATTTTCTTGTAATTCCAGCTCTATTAAAGCGCCGGAACTCGAGCTTGATGACGAACTCGAACTGCTGCTCGATGACGTCGAACTCGAAGTGGTAGAACTTGAACCAGTAGAACTTGAAGTAGTGGTAGAAGATGTTGAGCTGGAACTGCTTGAGGGTAAATCGTCGCAACCGCCGAGCAATGTCCACGAACCATCAGCGGTGCCCGGCACGGTACTGGTGTACCAATTCGCCTGAAATGCATTCCCTTGATATTGCATTTGATCGCCCGCCTCAGCGTGATCATAGTCACCTCCAGACCAATTTTTGGCCGTCCAATTTGGATATTCATTGATTGCACTGCAATCCACAGCATAGGACGCCGCGCTGTGTAGACAAAGGGCGGCGGCTAACGCCATACCGGGCATTTTAAATTTTGAGAACATGATTAGTCTCCGTTAACATGATGAAAGATTATTATTTTTAAGCTTTACATTGGATTTATTATTAGTTTAAGAAACTGTTGCAATTATTATTTTTATGGGTGCATGCGCATTCAATCCCTGAGAAAACAGTACTCTAGAGAAGCAGCTATTATCCTAAATTAATCAGTTGGATCTACTGCGGACGTCCAATGAACTGAAATTAAAGCGTTTTTTCAATTTTGCGGCTGCACCCGTAGAGTGACTACGAATGTGCCGCAAAAGTTAAAAAATTCACTCTAATTTCAGCCCCTTGAACGCCCTCGCTACGATCCAACTGATTTATTTAGAATTATGGAAAAGCGCGCCGATGCCGAGTTGTGCTGCCTAGCCATAATTAGCAGCAGGCTGTTACCCAAACCAATGCATGCGCTACAGCAGCGTGCATTGCTAACGACATTTTGCGAAGGTGACATT
>JAHQVY010000103.1 GCA_019634095.1 Cellvibrionaceae bacterium | reverse complement strand
AGCCATTTAGCGGGTATTGAAAACAGCCAGTCAGCGGATATGGAAACAAATGGGCCGGGCGCCACCGAAAAAACCGCCTATTTCCAACCGCAAAACTTACAAGCTTGGCAAGCCATAAAATTGCGTCATCCCGATGCACCTATGGTGGCAGGCGGCACGGATTTGGTGCTGCAAATTTCTACCCAATATGCCGATATGCCGCAATTAATCGATATCACCCGAATCGAAGAATTGCAGCACTGCGAGCTGGGGCAACAGCACGTCACCCTGGGAGCCGGCTTGAGCTACAGCGATGTGGAGCGCAAACTGGAAGCGACGCTGCCACGCTTTGTCGCCCTGCTGCAACAGCTCGGCTCGCCGCAAATTCGCAACCGCGGCAGCTTGGGGGGCAATATTGCGAACGCCTCGCCGGTTGCGGATACCCCGCCAATGCTGCTCGCCCTCGATGCAAAACTGAAGCTGTTTGATGTTTCCGGTAGCGCCAGAGAACTGCCGCTAGACGAGTTTTATGTGGCCTATAAACAAACCCAATTACAGCCCAGCGAGATTATTGTTTCCCTGTCGCTTCCCCTGGCGGCACTCGCAGATTTTCACCGCTTTTACAAAATTACTAAACGCTACGACGATGATATCGCCAGCGTACTCGGGGCATTTCGTTTTTCTCTTGGCCCCAACCACAGCATTCGCGACGCGCGTATCGCCTATGGTGGGATGGCGGCAACCCCGCTTAGGGTGCCCGCTGCGGAACAGACATTAATTGGCAAATCGATTCGCGACCCGCGCAGTCTCGACCCCGCAATTGCGGTACTGGAAAACACCCTGCAACCCATCGACGACGTGCGCGCGAGCAGTGCTTACCGCCGCGCCATGGCCGTCAATTTGTTGCGCAAGGCCTGGCTGGAATTGGGCGGCGCAAAGCTGCCATCGGTGCACGCCACTCCCGCCAGCAGCGCTGGAGTTCAAGGTGCGTAAACTCCCTGCTGCCGCCCCCAGCCCCAGCTCCGCCGCCAAGCAAACCGGGGCGGCGCTCGCCCACGAATCGGCAGTGAAGCACGTCACCGGCAAGGCACAGTACGTTGACGATATGCCGGAGTATCCGGGGCAGCTACATGTGGCCACCGGGCAATCTGCCATCGCTTGCGGAACCTTCACCATTGTCGATTTGCACGGCGTGCGCCAAGCGCCGGGTGTGGTGGATGTGATTTGCTACCAAGATATTCCCGGCAATCCAGATATTTCCCCGGTATTCAGCGGTGATTTGCTGTTGGCCAAAGACCGTGTCAGCTATGTGGGCCAGCCAATTTTCGCGGTGGCGGCCACCAGCTTTCGCGCCGCGCAGCAAGCGCTGCAATACGCGCAAATCCGCTATGAAGAATCACCACCGCAGCTGAGTACCGAGCAGGCGCTGCTGCAGCAAGATTTTGTGCTGCCCACCCATCGCATCACTCGGGGCGACGTTCACCAGGCCCTCGAAGCGGCGCCGCTGCGGCTGCGCAAAAAAATGTATATCCGCGGTCAAGAACACTTCTACCTAGAGGGGCAAATTAGCACCGCGTTAGCCACCGAAGACGGCGGTATTCACATTCACAGCTCCTCCCAGCACCCTTCGGAAGTGCAAAAATTGGTGGCCAGCGTGCTGGGTATTCCCCTGAACTTGGTGAGCGCCGAAGTGCGGCGCATGGGCGGTGGTTTTGGCGGGAAAGAATCTCAAGCGGCGGCACTTGCGTGTATGGCCGCGATTTTTGCACAGCGCAGCCAACGCGCGGTTAAATACCGCATGCCGCGCCACGACGATATGCAGCAAACCGGCAAGCGCCACGATTTTCTAAATCAGTACGATGTGGGTTTCGACAGCGAAGGGAGCATTCTGGCCGCGACAATGTCGCTGGCAGGCATGTGTGGCTGCACTGCCGACCTCTCCGACGGCATTGTGGATAGAGCCATGTTCCACGCCGACAATGCGTATTATTTTCCGGCGGCAGATATCAGCGGCTACCGCTGCCGCACCAATACCGTGTCCAACACCGCCTTTCGCGGCTTCGGCGGCCCCAAATCTATGATTACCACCGAGGCGGTGATCGACGATATTGCATGGCGCCTGGGCAAAGACCCTTTGGAAGTGAGAAAGCGCAATGTGTATCAAGGCGACAACAATCTGAGCCCCTACGGCCAGAAAATCGAGCAGGAAGTATTGCCCGGCCTAATTGACAGCCTGGAAAAAAGCGCGGCGTATTATCCGCGGCGCCGCGAAATAAACGCCTTTAACCGCAATAATTCACTGCAGCGCAAGGGGCTGTCGCTCACACCGGTGAAATTTGGCATTTCCTTTACCTCAAAGCACCTCAACCAAGCCGGCGCTTTAGTGCATATCTATACCGACGGCAGCATTTTGGTGAACCACGGCGGCACCGAAATGGGCCAGGGGCTGTACACCAAAATCGCGCAAATTGTCGCCCGCGCCTTGGGCGTAAATGTGGCGCGGGTTAGAGTGTCGGCCGCGCGCACCGATAAAGTCGCCAATACCTCGCCCACCGCTGCTTCCGCCGGCACCGACATGAACGGTATGGCGGCGCTAGATGCGGTGAATAAAATCAAAAGCGAATTATTGGCCTTCGCCGCGCGCCATTACGGCGTGGCCGCCTCGCAAATTGCGCTGCGCGACGATGCGCTGCACTTGGCCGAGCAAACGCTGCCCTTTGAAGAGTTTATAAAAACCGCTTATATGAACCGCGTGCTGCTCTGGTCGAGCGGCTTTTACAAAGTACCCAAAATAGGCTACGACCGGGCCCGCGGTGAGGGGCGGCCATTTTTTTATTTTGCCAATGGCGCGGCGGTATCGGAAGTGTTGGTCGATCTGCTCACCGGAGAGTATCGCGTCACCCGGGTGGACATTCTTCACGACGTGGGCCAATCACTTAACCCCGCCTTGGATATTGGGCAAATTGAAGGCGGCTTTGTACAGGGCATGGGCTGGTTAACCAGTGAAGAATTATTGTGGGATAAAAAAGGCCGCCTGATCTCGAACAGCCCCGCGAACTATAAAATCCCCACTGCCAGCGATGTTCCCGAGCACTTTAAAGTAGATTTATACCCGCAGCCCAATAACGAAGAAACCATTTACTATTCCAAGGCGGTGGGTGAACCGCCTTTAATGTTGGCCATTTCTGTGTGGTGTGCCCTGCGCGACGCCTGTGCCAGCATTGGCAATTATCAGTTTTGCCCAGAGCTGGCGGTGCCCGCCACCCCGGAAAAAGTGTTTAACGCTATTTGCCAGGTACAACAGTTTCAGGCGCAAAATGCGCCCGCACGCCCTGCGCCGGGCGCAAGCGAATGAACCCGCCCTTGCGATGGTTTGAGGCTATCCCCCTATGCCGCGCTGCGGGTAAACCCTGGGTGATTGCCACCCTAATTGGTACGCAAGGCTCAACCCCGCGAGCCGCGGGCAGCAAAATGATTATCACCGCAGACACTCTTTACGACACCTTGGGTGGCGGCCAATTGGAGCATTATATTAGCCGCAGCGCGCGCGAACTGATAACTCAGGGCCGGGATCAGCAAAAAATTGAATACCTGCCGCTGTCGAATAAAACCAAGCAGTGCTGCGGCGGTACGGTTAACGTGTTGCTTGAGTGTTTTGCCGCAAGCCGCGTTGAGTTGCATATTTTTGGCGCCGGCCATGTGGCCAAAGCGCTGATTAAAATTGTCGGCGAAATCGATTGCCAGGTGTCGTGGATCGATAGCCGCCCGGAGATGTTCCCCGCCGAGCTGCCCTCCAATACTCAAACATACTGCACCAGTGAACCGCTCAGCTATATTCAAACCATACAGCCCGGCGCCATAGCCCTGGTACTCACCCACGACCACGCGCTGGATTACCGCCTGATTACTGCGCTGCTCGACTACGCAAATTGCGAATTTATTGGGCTTATCGGCTCTAAAGCGAAAGCCCAGCGCTTTAAAAAACGCCTGAAAAGCGAATCTTTTAGCCCCGGCGACATCGACAAAATACATTGCCCGGTTGGGCTGCAACAGGTGAAGGGCAAATACCCGATGGAGGTGGCAGTTTCAATTGCCGCCCAGTTATTGCCGCGCATCGTGCAGCCCAGCCAATCTGGCAGCACCGGCGTGTATTGGCGCGACGCCCCCCAACTCACCGCAGGCGAACCCGACCAACCCGCAACCGAAGAGGTAACACAGGGCTAACCATGGAATTAACGTTGCTCAACACCATGCCCAGCGCGCAAGCAAAGCGCGTATTTTTAGACGTTTGCCACTGCCGGCGCTGGGCGGAAGATATGTGTCGCCTGCGGCCGTTTAGCGACAGCCATTCGCTGCTGGCCGGCGCGGCGCAGTGCTGGCAACAATCTGGCGAAGGTGAAATACTCGAAGCGTTTTTAGGGCATAAACAAATTGGCGATTTAGAGGCGCTGCGCGATAAATACCAGCAACATACCCAGCAAGAGCAGGGGCAGGTACTGCAGGCATCGGAGGCGGTGTTAATGGCGTTACATCAACTCAATCAGCAGTACCTCGACAAATTTGGTTTTATTTTTATTGTTTGCGCTACAGGGAAATCCGCCGTTGAAATGCTGGCGCTACTCGAGCGGCGCATCGACAATTCGCGGGCGCAAGAAATCGAAATTGCCGCCGCAGAGCAGGCAAAAATTATCGAGATTCGTTTACGCAAATTATTGGAGGCGCCATGACCGAGCAAACGCGCGCGGCAATCACCACCCACATTCTCGATTTAGACAGCGGTTTTCCCGCAGTCGGCCTCGAGGTAAACCTGCTAAGCCCCGACGGCAAATTGAAGCTCCTTGCCACCAGCGACAGCAATGGCCGCATTGAGCAGTGGTCGCAAGAGTTTGCCCTGCAAAGCGGCCAGTGGCAGCTTATTTTTTTGGTGGAGCACTGGTTTAAAAGCAAAAATAAAAGCAGCTTTTTTAACGATATCCACATTGCGTTCCGAGCAGAGCTGGGCCAGGGGCACTACCATGTGCCGCTGTTACTCAACGCCTACGGCTACAGTACTTATCGGGGATCTTAATTTAATGGCCGCAACATTTATTCGCAGCCGCATCGCCCGCTTCAAATCACCTTGCCACAGCGCCGGGGATTTTGGTTTCGACTATATCGAAGACGGCGTTATAGCCCTAGAGCAGGGCAAAATTCTGTGGCTGGAACCCTGCGAAACCTTGCGGCGCCAGGGTTTCGATTTTAGCGCCTGTGAAGAACTTGAAAACAGCTTAATTATGGCGGGCTTTGTCGATGCTCACGTGCACGCGCCGCAGCTAGATGTAGTGGGGGCCTACGGTAAACAGCTGCTCGACTGGTTAAACCGCTACACCTTCCCCGCCGAGCTAAAATTTGCCGATGCGAGTTATTCCTATGCCAAGAACCAGTATTTTGTCAGCCAATTACTGGCCCACGGCACCACATCGGCCATGGTTTACACCACCAGCTTTCGCCATTCCACCGAACATTTGTTTGAAATCGCCCTTGCCAAGAATATGCGCCTGCTAGCGGGTAAGGTGATGATGGATCGCAATGGGCCGTCGGGCCTGTTGGATTCCCCGGAAAGCGCCCACCGAGATTGCCGGGCATTAATAGAGCAGTGGCACCAGCGGGGCCGTCTCGGTTATGCACTTACGCCGCGCTTCTCGCCAACTTCTAGCCGCGAGCAGCTAGAAGTGGCCGGGCAATTAATGCAACAGTACCCAAGCCTGTGGTTACAAACCCACTTGAGCGAGAACCGCGATGAAATTGACTGGGTAAAACAGCTGTTCCCCGAAGCCCAAGATTATCTCGCTACCTATGAACACTATGGTTTAGTTACCGAAAAAAGCGTGTTTGGCCACGGTATTTATTTGTCCGAAAGCGAAATGCAGCGCATTGCACAGCGCGGCGCCAGTATCGCGTTTTGCCCCAGTTCTAATCTGTTTCTTGGCAGTGGATTGTTCGATATCGCCGGCATTAAGCAGCATGGAATTAAACTGGCAATTTGCTCCGATGTGGGCGGTGGCACCAGTCTGTCGGCGTTTAAAAATATGGCGGATGCCTACAAAATTTGCCAGCTGCGCGGCTATTCCCTCAACCCCTTAGAGGCCTTTTATTTAAGCAGTTGCGGTGCCGCGCAAGCCCTGCACCTAGACGCGTTTATCGGCCACTTGGAGGCTGGTTACGAAGCCGATTTTGTTGTTATTAACGCCGATACTCACCCCTTTATTCAGCAGCGCTTAAAGTCTTGCAGCAACATTGAAGAAGAGCTGTTTGTGTATATGACCTGCGGCGATGAGCGGCTGATTGCAAAAACCTATATCGCCGGCCAATTGCAGTATCAACGGGCGGCTTGAATT